>CANJMX010000106.1 GCA_947475125.1 Actinomycetota bacterium | reverse complement strand
TCGGGCTGACGAGCGACCGACTCGATGGTCTTGCCGAAGATGTAGCCCACGCCAATGCCCGGGCCGATTGCGCCCAGACCGGTCGCGAGACCGAGAGTCAGAGCCTTGGATGCTGCGACGATGCTGCCTTCGAGAGCCACGTGGCCTCCTGGTAGATCCGTGAATTTGCTTCTAGTGCTCGGACATCGCGGCGTAACCGATGTAGATGCCGGAGAGCAGGGCGAAGATGAACGCCTGCAGACCAGCCACCAGTACCCACTCGAACACATAGAAGAAGAGGGCGAAAGGAATCCCGAGGACACCGAGAAGGCTGCCCACGAGGATCGAAAAACCCGCTGCCATGATGATGAGAAGGTGGCCAGCGAGCATGTTTGCAAACAGTCGCACCGAGAGACTGATCAGACGCAGAATCTGAGACAGCAACTCAAGAGCGAAAATGAAGGGCGTAATGCCCTTGCTGGCCCCCGGGGGGACCAGAGTCTTGAAGTACCCGAAGAATCCGTGGGTACCGAAGCCCTCCCAGAGGAAGGCCACAAAGGTCATGAGCGCAAGCGCAAACGTCACGTTGATGTTCGCGGTCGCAGCGTAGAGGCCCAGATCGCCAACCACCTGGAAGGTGTCGGTGTGCGGGCCCGTGGGGAGGGGGATGAATGAGATGAGGTTGTTCACCGCGACGAACAGGAAGAGGGTCGCCAGGTACGGGAACCACTTCTTGAACACGCGCTCGGGGAGGGTGACCCCGGCAACCTGCTGCTCGGTGAACTCGTATGTCATCTCGAGCACGTTCTGCCCTCTGCCGGGCTTCATCTTCATACCGCCCCGCACCACGACGATGCCGAACACGCAGATGATGAGGCTCGAGACCAGCATGTAGAAGACGGCCTTGTTGATGCTGAGATCAACGAAGCCGAGATTGATGTCCACCCACGCGCTGGTGGCGAACTCCTCGGCCGGATCGAACGCGGCACCCTCGGCGGATGCGAAGGCGGGAACTGCGAGGCCGACGCCCAGCGCTACCAGCAGCCAGATGCGGATTCGACGAAGCACGCCGCTCACTCAGCAGCCTCCTTGGCGGCGGTCTCGCGGTCGCGCTCACGGAGTGCGAATGCCATGCCGCGACCGATCAGGTCGGCAGTAAACGCGACGATGAAGATCACGCCGGCGATCAGCGCAACCTCTTCGGAGAATTTGAGTGCGGTGATGAACAGGATCCCGGCGATGGTCCAGGCGCGGATGACGAACGAGATGCCCGTCACACCCACTGCGGCGGTCTGCCCCATGCGAAGCGCGTGCTTCGCGGTGAACAACTGCACCGACCAGTTGGCCAGCCAGAGACCGGTACCCAGAACCCATCCATTCAGCGGCCCGCCAAGGGCGAGTACCACCGGCAGCGCAACGGCGCACACGATGAGGCTTGCGACCGTGACTGCGATCGCGGCTCGGCTCGCCGCGGGCTCCTCAGGAGCAGGCGTGGGCCGGACGAGATCTGCAGCCTGGCCGGGAGCGGCTGAGGTGATGCGGTTCCTCCGTACTCGGACATGGGCACGCGCAGACTGCGCGTCAACGGGCGGGAGCATACCCACAGCCCCGCCCCCGCCGCTACGTGCGAACGGTCATCTGCGGGTGACGAGCGTCCCGCTTCGTGCGGGTTTCTGCCCCTGTCAGTGTCGCGGTGCGGTCTGCTCGCCGCTGCGGGCCCGGTGGCGCCGCACAATATTCACCACCGGCTCGCTCCTCCACTTGAGGATCTCGAGCACATACACAAGGTAAACGGCACCCACCAGACCGACCGCGGCGATGGCGCAGAGCACGGCCGTCCAGCCCGCATTCCAGTTGCCGTGCCCATCGGTGTAGGGCACAAACCGCATGGCAAGTGCCAGCAGGGACATCAGGGCAGCCCAGGCGTAGATCGACAGCACCGTGCGGCGCTGGCTCCACCCGATGGCCAGAAACCGGTGATGGAAGTGGCTCTTGTCGGCGCCATATACCGGCAGCCCATGCTTCAGGCGCTTCATGATCACGAACGAGGTGTCGAGAATCGGTATCGCCAGCACGATGAGCGGCAGCACGATGGCCACGGTTGCCGCACTCTTCATCACGCCGGTGATGGCGATGCCCGCGAGCATGAAGCCCAGGAACATCGACCCGCCGTCACCCATAAACGTCCGGGCCGGGTTGAAGTTGAAGCGCAGGAACGCCAGGCAGGCGCCCGCGAGGGCTGCGGCAAGGATCGCCGCATCGGCCCGGCCAAGTGATGCGGCGATGATGGCGAAGGTTGTGGCGCCGATCCCCACCACGCCTGCGGCCAGACCATCCATGCCGTCGGTGAAGTTGATGATGTTCACGATGGCGACGAACCAGATGATCGTGAGCACATAGGCGGCAGCGCCCAGATCGAACGCTCCCACGAACGGCAGGGTGATGTGATCGATGGTGAGCCCGGCCGCAACGGGCACCGACGCGCATGCCACCTGCCCCACGAGCTTGACGACCGGCGAGAGCCCCATGGTGTCGTCCACCACACCGAGCGCGGCCACCAGCACCCCGCCCGCGATGAGCCCCCGCACGGCCGGGTCGGCGGGAAGGAACCAAATGGCGGGAAGCAGAAAGCCCAGCACAATGGCGACGCCGCCGAGGCGCGGGATGGCCCGTGTGTGAATGCGACGTGCCGACGGCACATCGACGGCGCCCACCTTCGCCGCCAGCCACATCGTGACCGGCGTGAGCAGCAGCACGACAATGGCCGCTGCGATGGCGCTGAGTATGGGGATCAGCGTTGTGGTCATCGCCTGGGATGGATTCTACGGCGGGGGAGGCTGACCCTCCCCCGCGAGTGTCATCACTGGTGGTACACGCCCGCGCCCCAGGCCGACACCGACTCGGGCAAAATCCCCGAAAGCCGCATGGTGAGCGGCGCGAGGGGTCCGCTCGATACCACCGGGTTGGAGCGGCGGCGGTTGAGCACACGCATCGTGCGGGCAGCCACCGACCCCGCCGACTCGGTTGGCATCAGTTTCGGCAGGTCCTTCCCCCACCCGGTGCGATGAAACGCGGTACGCACCGGACCGGGGCAGATGGCGAACGCCCGCACACCCGTGCCCCTCAACTCACGATGCAGACCACGCACCAGTCGCATCTCAAATGCCTTGGTGGCGGCGTACGTGGACATGTATGGAATGGCCTGCGACGCAGCGGCAGACGACATGACCACCAGATCCCCCCTACCCCGCGACACCATCCCCGGAAGCACGTGCGATGCCAGGTCCACCACCGCCACGCAGTTGAGGCGCACTTCGCGCACCTCGGTGTCGCGGTCGAGTTCCACAAACCGCCCCTGCGTACCGATACCGGCGTTCAGCACCGCCACCTCGATGGGCGAGCGCAGCTGATCGAGCATGCCCCGTACCGCGGCGCGCCCTTCGTCCTTGGAGATGTCGGCGGCAACCCCGCGCACCTCGACCCCGTGCTCGCGCCGGGCCTGTTCGGCCAGCGCCGCGAGCCGGTCACCACGGCGGGCCACCACCACAAGCGGATGCCCCCGTCGGGCCAACCGAAGCGCGACCTCGGCCCCGATGCCAGCAGAGGCCCCCGTGACAAGTGCCCAACCCCGCCGGGGCTGATCAGTCACAGCGACAACACCGCAGCGAGGGCCGTGGTGTTCCCGAAGGGAAGACGAAACGACGCCATGGCCACCGGGGCAACGCCCCGGTTGACTTGCGATTCCGATTCGCGACCGAAGGGAACACCACGGGCCTCGCTGCGGTGCTCAGGACCCAAGATGACCGCTCAGACCCCAGCCGTCTGGGCGATGAGCTCCGGGTAGAGCGGAAAGCGGTCGCCCAGCGCCTTGCTGCGGGTGCGGAGTGCGTCCAGGTCGGCATCGGTGGCCTCGGGCACGAGGGCGGCAGCGATGATGGCGCCCACCTCGCGCAGGTCGTCAGGGCCCATGCCGCGAGAGGTGAGGGCAGCGGTGCCGATGCGCACGCCCGAGGTCACCGTCGGCGGGCGCTCATCGAAGGGCACGCCGTTCTTGTTCACGGTGATACCGGCGCGGTCGAGGCGGGCCTCGCCGTCAACGCCGGTGAGCGGCGTCTTCGACAGGTCAACCAGCACCAGGTGGTTGTCGGTGCCGCCCGTCACCAGATCAACGCCGTTGGCCATGAGCACCTCGGCCATGGCCTGGCAGTTGTCCACCGTGCGCTGCTGACGTTCGCGGAACTCAGGCGTGAGGCAGTGGCCAAAGGCCACGGCCTTGCCGGCGATCACGTGCATGAGCGGGCCACCCTGCAGGCCGGGGAACACGGCGCGGTCGATGGCGGTGCCGAACTCCTCGTCACACATGATGAACCCGGCGCGCGGGCCGCCCAGCGTCTTGTGCATGGTGGAGGTCACCACGTGCGCGATACCCACCGGGCTCGGGTGCACGCCGCCGGCAACAAGACCCGAGATGTGGGCCATGTCCACCATCAGGCGGGCGCCCACCTCGTCGGCGATCTCGCGGAAGGCCGGGAAGTCGAGGGTGCGTGGGTAGGCGCTGGCACCGGCCACGATCAGCTTTGGCTTCACCTCGTGGGCCTGCCTGCGGATCTCCTCCATGTCGAGCCTGCAGTCGCCGGGGCTCACCCCGTAGCCGTGGAAGTCGTACATACGGCCTGAGAAGTTCACCTTGAGCCCATGGGTGAGGTGGCCGCCGTGCGCAAGCGACATGCCCATCACCTTGTCGCCGGGCTTGACCAGCACGCTGTAGGCCGCCTCGTTGGCCGTTGAACCCGAGTGCGCCTGCACGTTGACGTGCTCGCATCCGAACAGCTCGGTGGCGCGCGCAATGGCCAGGTCCTCGACCTCATCCACCACTTCGCAGCCGCCGTAATAGCGCTTGTGCGGAAGCCCCTCGGCGTACTTGTTGGTGAGCACCGAGCCCACGGCCTCGAGAATGGCCATGCTCGTGAAGTTCTCGCTGGCGATCATCTCGAGCGTCTCCGCCTGGCGCTCCAACTCCTGGCGCAGCAGACCGGCCACTGCCGGATCGGCCTGCGAGAGGCTCTGGGACAGGTGGCTGTCGGGATCGAAGAAACTCAAGGCGATGCACTCCGGCGGGTGGGGTGATGGCTGACGCGGGCCATCGTAGCGGGGGCCCCTGACTACCCCGCCCGTCGAAGCGTGAGTACTACGCCTTTCCGCAGCGCATCTGGAACTGCACCAGCGTGGGGTTCTTCGCCTTCGTGAGTGTCAGCGACACCATGGCGGCGTTCTTCCCCTTGGGAGTCATCGTGACGCTCACCAGCGAGCGGTCCTTCCACTTGGGCGAGGCGTGGTTGCTCGGGAACTCCTGGATGGTGTAGGCGAGCTTGCCCTTGCGCACCATGCCTGCGGGGCAGGTGCGGGTGTCGGTGCGCGTGACGTTCGTCTTCAGCGCGTACTCACGGGTGAGCGATGCCTTGTGGTGCACCGTGTCGACGACGTCAATGATCTTGCCGTGCACCTGAAATGGGCCATTGGCGGGGA
>CANJMX010000105.1 GCA_947475125.1 Actinomycetota bacterium | reverse complement strand
GGCCAAGGCACATGCCTGATCATCACAAAGTCCAAACGATGTTCTTCGGTACCTCTTCGGTGCATCTCACGGGCCTCTTGGGACCGGGCGCGACAGTTGTCTTCGTAAGAACCCAACCAACCAGGAGGACCCACCATGAACTTCAGAGGCCGCAAGATCACCGCCGCACTTCTCGCAGGCGGGGCAATGTTCGCCGGCGCAGGCATTGGTAGTGCCATCGCCGCCAACAGCAACCAGACCAGTACGACCTCCACCACTCCCGCACAGCAACGGCCGTCGCAGGCCGGTGGTGGGCACCACGAGCGCAACCCGGTCGTGAAGGCCGCCGTTGAGAAGTTGCTCGGAGTGGATGACGCCGCCCTGCGCACGGCTCGCGACTCGGGTCAGACGCTGGCGCAGCTCGCGGCGACCAAGGGCGTGAGCCAGGCCGATCTGGTGAGCACCATTGTGGGCGCGCTGAAGGCGAGCAAGCCCGCCGGTGCGCCTGAGTTGTCCAACGCGCAGCTCACCGAGATGGTGACGCAGCACGTGACGAACGTGCGTGGCCAGGGCGACCACGGGCCGCGTGGCGGCATGCGCCAGGTGCGCGAGAAGGTGGGAGAGGCCATCGCCAGCACGCTTGGCATTACCACCGCCGAGCTGAAGGCCGCGCACGAGGCAGGCACCACCCCGGCAACCCTCGCCTCGCAGAAGGGCGTGGCCAAGGCCGATCTCGTGTCGGCGGTGAGCACGGCGCTTAGGGCCAACAAGCCAGCCAACGCCCCCGCCATCACCGATGCGCAGCTTGCGCAGATGGCCACCAACATCGTCGATGGCGTGCACCCCGGCCCCGGTGGCCCGGGCGGTGCGCACTCGCAGGGCCGCCGCTAATCCCGGCGCACCGGCCCGCTTGCCTACTTGGGGGAGGCGGGCGGGCCGGTGATCGTTCTACTCCAGCGACCCCCGCGGGCGGATCCACTGCATGGACTGGCCGGTGACGGCCTCGATGCGGTCGTAGTCCTCGTCGTAATGCAGCACGGGCATGCCCGCCGACTCGGCTGCGGCTGCGATGAGCAGGTCGGGGTGGCTCACCTGCCGCTGGTGCAGGGCACCCTGCGCAGCCAGGGCGTCGTACACATGAAGCACCCGGTCCCACTCGGGCTGATTAATGGGGCACTGCGGGAGAGCGGCAAGATCGGACCTCGCTTGCGCGTAGTCATCTGGGTTCCGTGATGAGTAGAGCAACTCGAGCATTACCGGGGCGCATGTCGCCACCCGACCATCTTTCGCGAGTACGAGAAGCTCGTCATGAACATCCGACGCCCGTTTCGCCCAGGACCACACGCTCGTATCCACCAGGAACATCAGAAGGTCCGGGGGCGACGGAGGGCGCTCACCATCTCTGGGGTGAGATCCGAGAACCCTCGCTCCGCAAGCCGCACCCCGGCATCCCTTCGCACAACCTCGGCCAGACTGCGGTTGATGGCATCCGTTGCCGACGTAGTGCCGAGCGCCTTCTTGGCCTGCTCCAGCAGGTCGGCATCGGCGTTGAACGTGATGCGCTTCACGCGATGATCCGGCATGAGTTGCTCCTTCCGACGCCATGTGGCCGACGGTATTCGGCCCCGAGTGACGTATGCATCATAGAGGGTGCAATGTATGTATCGAAAGGGCGACATATCTGCACGGCCGCGCCGGTAACCTGCCCACACCTATTCGCTTCGAGGAGATTTGTGACATGGGCAGTGCACCCGTTCCCGGCGGCCTGAGCACCGGCATAGGCCGAGCGGCCGTGGCAGACCCCACCACCAACACCTGGGGCGCTCGTGTGGTGGCCATCGAGGGCACTCGCGCCGCCGGCGTCGACGTGATCGCCTGGTTCAGCGACGCCAATGCCATGGTGAGCGCGCTCGCCGTGGAGATTCCCCTGTGGAACGTGGATGCCTCAAATGAGGACGAGACCTTCCGTGCCCAGAACATCGCCAGCATCGGGGCGCGGATCGTGTCGGGCGGTGGTGCCGGCGAAGAGACGCTCAAGTTCACCATCCCGGCGCTTCAGCAGATTCTCGCCAAGGACGCCACCATCGCCTGGATCGGCAGCCTCGACGGGCTGCTGCAGGGCGAGCAGGAGTACCCCATCGAGATCCGGTCGGAGTTCCGCCAGGGCGGTGACGGCACCGCGGCCATCACCGATGGCGAGCGCGACGGGTTTGTGCAGTTCCTGCGCGACCGCGCTCCCGCCTGACCAGATTTTGCGGCGCTAGGTTCGCGGTGCGGCAGGCGCGATGGCCTGTGAGAGGGGCGCCCGCCGCGTGACCAACCGCCCCTCCTACCCACCGACCGGGTGGGAGGGGCGTCCAATACCCCCGCCCTTCGGTGAGTAGCGGCGGCTGGTGGTTTCCCTATCGTCAAAGGGATGACGACACCACGCGTCGGATACCGCTGGTCATCACGTCTCGTGACCATTGCGCTGATTGCTGTGGCGCTGCTCATGCTCAGCTCGCGTGCCACCGCCGTGGTGGGAGGAGAGCCCGCCGACCCCTCCGGATGGCCCTACGCCACGGCGCTTCTGGATAGTTCAGGGGCCGATCCTGCGCAGGCACAGTTCTGTGGTGGAGTGCTGATTGAGCCGCAGTGGGTTGTGACCGCCGCGCACTGCGCAGACGGCGCCTCACCTGACGAGATTCAGGTGGTCGCGGGCATCACGTCGCTTGCCGCCGTCACGGGCGGCGACCGTATCGGGGTGGACCGCGTCCACGTGTACCCCCTCTACTCGGCGAACAAGTGGGGGCACGATATCGCCCTGCTTCATCTCAACACGCCCGCGCCGGCAAACCCCATTGCCCCGGACACCCACCAGGGGCTCACTGGCCGGTACGTCACCACCGCGTGGGTGGCGGGCTGGGGCAGGGCGACTTCCTCACCCCTCGGCAGCCTGAACCTTCTCACCGGCCAGGTGAGCGTGAGCACGCCAGAGGAGTGCCGATCGCTCGGTGCCCCATGGGGCACCATCTGCGCCACGCTGCCCGGCAGCATGGAGCCGACGGCCTGCGTGGGTGATAGCGGTGGGCCGCTTGAGCAGAACGACGTGCTGATCGGGCTGGTGTCGTTTGGACCCACCGATTGCGACAACTCCGCGCCCACCGCCTACACGCATGTGGGTTCGTACTACCCATGGATCCACTGGGTGCTTCGTGGCGGTTCGCCATGGATGAGCCTGCCCGAGGTCACCACCATCCGCGCCGTCGATGCAGGCCGCACCATCCGCTTCTTCGCCCAGTGGTGCCAAACCGGCGGGGTGAACCACAGGATCCACGCTGAGTTCAACATGATCCGCAAGGGTGGCGGACGCTTCAACCTCGGCACAACGGGCACCTCGGTCGCGAGATGCATGATCTACACCGCCACGCACCCTGACCGCTACCGCAAGGGACTGTGGGCCGTGTCAGCCAAGATCAACGACCGCTCCACTGGCATGTCGTACGCGTCGTCGTACCCCACGTACTTCCGTATTCGATAACCCCCGGGGGGCTACTCGCCGGAAACAAAGGGCTGCAGCGTGGCGGCCACAATGAGCGTGGCCGCCTCGGTAGGAGTGAGCCCCTCACCGGCGGCGAAGGCCAGCACCTGCTCGGTGGTGATGGTGACGGGAACGCCCCCCAACGCACCGGCGATGGCACGGCGACCCGGGTCCCAGGCAATACCCTCGGCATCGCTGGGAATGGCCGCCTCGGCGATGAGATCCCACTGGCCCGGGGCCACGGCCATGATGGCCGTGACGCGATCAATCACGTCGCCGGCGTAGTCCCACTCACGCCACCAGCCGACCTTCGATGGGTGCACGCGCGCCGCATCGCTGGCGTCCAGCGGACCACGATCGAGATCGGGCACCGCGACCTCGCCCTTGGGCGCCTGCACCACGGCGATACCCACTCCCGGCGCGATGATCTCCCAGCAGGTCTCGCCGGGTGCCGCCTTGGCGTTGGCGAATGCCCGTCGCCAGGCATCGCGCGCAAACAGCCACCGGCCCCAGATGCGCGCGATGTCCTCGGGTGCCGGCTGGTGGCCAACAAGCACGCCCCCATCAACCTGGGGCAGATCGCTTCCCACCAGCCGGGGCAGCACGGCCATTACGCCCGTGGCGCTCACGGCCAACGTACCGAGCGAGGGCTCATCGGGAGTGATGGTGAGGAAGGTGCGCTCGGGCTCGGGATCGCGGGTGGGCAGTGCCTGGGTGCCGTTCTCGTGGATCTCGGCGATGAGCGCCAGCGGGTTGCCATCGAGATTGAAGGCGCACTCGCCGCATGCGTGCACATCGCCCGGGATGTCCATGAGATGCATCCACACCACGCCGCCCACGGCGAGGCCATCAACTGTGTGCAGGATCACGCGCGGGAGCCTAGGGATTTATGCGCCGGTACAGTGGCGCCACCACCCCGATGACCAAAGGATTCCAATGCGCAAGACCATCATCGCCGTCGCGGCCATTGCAATGGCCGCCACCCCCGCCATCGCACTCGCAGGTGCGCAGGGCGCGGCCAAGGACTGCGGCAGCATTGTCGTTACCACGGCAAAGCCCACGTGGCTTCGTACGGCCAGCACCTGGCACCTCAACGCCTTCGCCCCCAGCAAGTCGCAGCTGCTGCCCTGCTCCACCGTGACCAAGGTGGCCAACACCTACATCAGCACCGGCAAGGCCAGCGGCTACGTGGTGGTGGCCTTTAAGGGACTGACCGGGCGCAACCTGTACAAGGGCAGCACGGCCAGCAAGATCGGCTTCCAGATCTACCAGGACTCCACCAAGTAGACCGCTACGTGATGAGGGAGGCGATCACAGCCCGGTGGTCGCCTCCCGCGGGGGCCCGCACGAAGAGCCACCAGCGGTAATAGGCGTCGCGGGCGTCGGATGTGACCGCCACGCCGCGATCCACCGACTGCGTGGGGGTGAGGCGAAATGCCGCGTCGATAACCGCACGGGCGTCCAGGTCGCTGGCACCAAAGCCGCGAAGTGCGGCGGCCACCGCACCCGGGGCGTCACCCTCTCCCCCCTCGTACCTGGCACCACACGACGGGCAGGCACCGGGCGTGATGTCGTCCGCGCCGTCCACCACCACTGTGGCGCACAGCGGGCATACCAACCGTGCGCTCATCGGGTGAGAAGCGGGAGCAGCAGCGATGCCAGTGCGATGAGCCCGGCAAGGATGGCCATAGATGGCACCCCGCGGCGGCGCACCAGAAACCACACCAGCCAGTAGGCCACCACGGCGGTAAGGCCCACCACGATGACGGTGAGCACCTGCATGCCAGTGGCGAAGTGCCGGGTGATACCCACGCCGGCGAGCACCGTGGTGAGCAGCGCGCCGAGGGCCACCGAATCGATGCCACCGGCATCCATGTTGCGCAGGTTCTTGGCCTCCCATCCCATCCAGATGGCCGCGAAGATGAACCAGCCGGCCATCACCACCTCTGCAGTGGCGCGCACCATCGAGGGGGTGCCGTTCCAGTCGGCCAGCATCCAGATGCCACACACCAGCTCCACGGCCGCGGCGGCTGCCACCACCGGCCATGT
>CANJMX010000104.1 GCA_947475125.1 Actinomycetota bacterium | reverse complement strand
TGGGCACGTTCATCGGCACCCGCCAGGTGATGGGCGAGGCCACCTCGTGGCCCGCCGGCATCGCCGCCCTTCTGCTCATCCTCGCCGGCATCGCCGCCTGGCGCGTCAGCCCGAGGCTTCCCTGATGTTTACGTTCATCAATCCCATGTGGCTCTGGGCCCTGTTGGTGGTGCCCGTGCTCGTGGTGATCGCCGTGTTGTGGGAGCGCGACCGGTCGAAGGTGGGCCAGGCATTTGCCGACCCGTCGGTGATGGCCATCGGGTCGGACCGCCGGGCGCGCACCCTGCGCCGCACAGCGCTGGCGCTGGCGATCCTGGCAGCGGCAATGGGGCCAATCGCGCTTGCCCGCCCGGCGGTGGACACCACCGAGCAGAAGCACCAGGGCGCCGTGATTCTTGAGATCGACACCTCGAAGAGCATGCAGAAGACCGACCTGCTGCCCAACCGGCTGGATGCCGCCAAGGCCGCGGCCAGCCAGTTTCTGGATTCCGCACCGGAGGAGGTGCTGGTGGGGCTGGTGACGTTCTCGGACCGCGCCGTGGTGCAGGTGGCACCCACCCTCGACCGCATCGCGGTGCGAAACGCGCTTGACCACCTGCAGGTGAAGGAGGGTACGGCGCTGGGAGATGCGGTTGCGGCTGGGCTTGGATCGCTCTCGGGCGCGGGGGTGCTGAACCCACTGCCGGCCTCGCCCGCGCAGTCGGCCGGGCGCATCATGATCCTCACCGATGGCGCCGGAAACGTGGGCCTGTCAACCGACGACGCCATCGCCCGCGCGCAGGCGGTGAAGGTGCCGCTGTACACCGTGATGCTGGGCAACGACGCCGGTCGCCCCGATCGTCCTCCGCCGCCGCAGGTGCTGGCGGGCATGGCCACGCAGACCGGCGGTGTGTTTGCGCAGACGACCTCAACGGCCGACCTGACCAAGATCTTCCAGGACCTCGGCGGAGCACTGACGGTGGTGCCCACCGTGCGTGAACTCACCGTGCTGGCACCCCTCATCGCGTTGATTCTGCTGGCTGTCGCCGGGGTGTTGATGGTGTTCTCGCGGCGCCGCCCCATCGCCACCGGACCTGGTGCCGTTATGGCCGGGCTGCCTCCGCTGGAGGGGTGACCGCGGGGGGCGAATCGCCCCTCCGCGCGCAAGGGCTGGGAAACCCCCGCGTCGGGTCGCGGCGGAACGTTCCTTGGTGGGGATAACCCCCGTATTTGGCTCGAAAGCGGCAGATCCGTGCGTGAATCCACGGGGCGGCGCCAGAATGGCGCGAGCAGGACCATTCGCGCGATCGCAAGGCCGGAAATCCACTTCTGGCACGTCAATTGTGGGCGCGAATTTCCCTCTGCGAATCCCTATTGCCGCCCTCACGCGCTGACACCCACTCGACCCGTCGTTTGCCGACGTGGCTCCTCGCCCTCGTAGCGAGCCTGTTTGCGTGCATCGGAATCACGTCGGTGGGGGTATCAAGCGCGCAGGCGGCGATCATCACCAAGCAGTTCAACGGCAGCACCTGGGAGCTGGTCGCCGGGTTCCGTCAGCCCACCACTGCGGCCCTGACCAACTCAGGCATGCGCTCGCTGTTCACCACCGATCAGAACTCGGGGCTGGCCTCCACCGCAAGCATCTTCTCGACGGTGACCACTGATGGCGGGCAGTACGCCAACCAGGCGGTGTTCGGCACGAGGCACGACGCCTACCTGCTGGAGGGCTACGGCACGGACGGCACCAGCCGCAACATTCAGGGCGTCATCACCACCGGCGCCCACACGTGGACCCAGTTGGGTGCCGCCACCATCGCGCCCGCGCTTGCGCTGCCCAGCGGTATCACCGTAACTGGGGCCGCACTCTTCAATGCCGCGGGATCGGTGACCCCCACCTACAAATACCTGGCCCAGAGCAACGGTGCGACGGCCGGGCTGTTCACGGCCGACACCGGTGACTTCATCCTGATGGGGGTCACCGACTCGGCCACGCAGGGCACGGCCAGCGCGCTCGACACGACGTTCAACGGGGCAAGCAACTCCATCGGCCTCGGCATGAGCGACGGCAATGGCGTGGGCCAGACCACCGCTGCCAACTGGGCACATGCCGGCGGGACCACCGGTGCCATCACCACGAGGTCGGCCGGCAACGCGTACGGCGGATCGGCCGCGCAGGCCGGCGGCAACCCCAATGGATGGGTTCTGGTGTGGGGGCGTCCAGAGGCCGTCATCACACCGATGGCGTCATATGCCACCACCACCACCGTGCGCTTTCGCCTCGACTTCAGCAGCGGCACGCCCACTGGGCTGACTGCCAGCGACGTCACGGTCGGCGGTACCAGCACCGGGTGGTCGGTGGCGTCGGTCACCGGGTCGGGCAGCGGGCCGTACATGGTGACGCTGAACGGCGTGGCACCGACTCAGGGCACCGTGACGGCGTCGCTCAATACCGGGGCGGTCACCCTCAATGGGTCGTCGTTCCCAGCCGCACCTATCGCTGGCACCGCGGCCACCACATACGACTCCGTGGCACCAGCGGTGTCGTCGCTTACCGCGTCATCTCTCACCACGTTCACCAGCCCCATCACCTACACGCTCAACCTGAGCGAGGCGCCGGCCGCGCCGCTCACGGCGAGCAACTTCATCATCAGCGGTACGTCGAGTGGCTGGACCGTGGCCTCGATCACCGGGTCGGGCACCGGCCCGTACACGGTGACGGTGTCAAACCCGTCGTCGCTGCCACCCAACGGCACCGTGGCGCTGGGGTTCCGCGCGGGGTCGTTCACCGATGCCGCCGGCAACGCGGGGCCCGCCACGCAGTACAACGCCGCGACCGCCACGCTGTTCCGAGGCCTCGACTACGGAACGCCCACGGTCAGTTCGCTCACGCCCTCCACGGCAGTGGCCACAACGAGCCCCATCACGTACACGCTCAACTTCGACCAGTTGGTGAGCGGCCTCACCGCCGCCGACTTCACGCTTGGCGGCGCGGCCGCCGCCGGATGGTCAGTGACTGGCGTGAGCGGATCGGGGTTCGGCCCGTACACCGTGACGGTGACAGGCACATCGCCTCTGCAGGCAGGCGCGCTCGTTCTCACCCTGCGGTCGGGGGCCGTGGTTGACCGTGCCAATACGCAGGGGCCGCTGCAGTCGGTAGTTGCCCCCAGTGTGAACGTGAATACGGGTCCCGTGAACACCGTGGCACCCGCGGTGGCCGGAACGAGCACCACGTATGGGGTGCTCACCGCCACCAGCGGCACCTGGACCGGCCCGGCCACGATCACGTACGCCTACCAGTGGCAGGTGTCGTCCAACGGCACCGATGGCTGGGCCAGTGCCGCGGGCACCGGCAATGCCACGGCCAGCTACTCGGTGGCCACCACCGATCTGGCGAAGTACCTGAGGGTGCAGGTGGTCGCCAGTAACGCCAGCGGATCGGCCACGGCGTACTCGCTCGCGTCCAGCCGGGTTGTGCCGGGTTCATCGCTGCTGGTCGCGCAGGTCTCGGCCAGCAGCGTGGGCCAGTTCCCGATTGGCCTGGGTGGTGCGCTGGGCCCCGTCACCGTCGCCGGCACAACCGATGCCACTCCTCATGGCGTGGCCGTGACGCCCGACAATGCATTTGCCTATTCGGTAAGTACGGGTGGCAACAGCATCAGCCAGTTCGCGGTGCAACCGGATGGTTCGCTGTCGCCGCTGTCCACCCCGACAGTGTCGACGGGTGCAGGGTCCGCACCCTGGTACTTGGCCATCACCCCCGACCAGCGGTTTGCGTACGTGGGCTACCGCACCAGCGGCATGGTGGGCCAGTTCCGCGTTCTCTCTGACGGGCGACTCGTACCGCTTCCCACCCCCACGATCACTGCGGGCACCAACCCCGAGGGGCTGGCCGTGAACCCCGCGGGCACGTACCTGTACGTGGCCAGTCGCGGTACCAATCAGGTGCTCCAGTACGCCATCGATCAGGTCACAGGGCAGCTGTCGTCGCTCTCGACCCCGGCAGTCGTCACATCGGCAGACCCATGCAATGTGGTGATCAGCGCGAATGGTGCATACGCCTACGTGTTCGACAACACGAGCGGCAAGGTCGACCAGTTCTCGATCGGCGCCGCCGGGCTGCTGTCCCCAATGACACCCGCAAATGTGGCGTTCACCGGGGCGCTTACCGGCGCCGTGTCGCCTGATGGTCTCAACGTGTACGGCGGGTCGTGGGGCAGCAACGTGGTGGGCCAGTTCAGCGTGGGCGGTAGCGGTGCGCTGACCGCCCTCAGCCCCGCGACCATCGCGGCATCCACAAGCCCAGTCGGGATCATCGTGACCCCGGATGGCGCCAACGTGTATCAGGCGAACTACGGCGCCAATACGGTGTCGCAGTACTCGCGCAACGCTGGCACGGGCCTGCTCACGGCGCTGTCGCCCGTATCGGCTGTGGTGACCGGCAACCCATGGGGCATCGCATTGCTGACGCCACGGCCGGCAGCCACTCTGCTGCGTGCCAACTTGGGCACCGGCGCCTCGGGCACCATGACGTTCACAGTCAGCTTCAACCAGTGGGTGACCGGCCTCGACGCCAGCGACTTCAGCGTGGTTGGTGGCGCCACTGGCTGGACGGTGCAGTCGGTCACCGGCAGTGGTGCCGGCCCGTACATGGTGACGGTCACCGGCGGTGGCGCTGGTACTGCCAACCTGCGGCTGAGCGCCAGCTCGGTCACGAACAACCTGGGCGTCGTCGGCCCCACGGCTGCGCGTCTTGGCCTGGGATCGACGATGGGCCCTGCTCCTGAGCCGGCGGTGCCCGCAGTCGTTCGCGTGGGAGCCAGTGCCACTGCTGGCACCGGCAACTGGGTGGGTGAGGGCAACACCTTCGCGTACCAGTGGCAGGTGTCGAGCTCGGCATCGGGCCCCTGGGCGAGTGCCACGGGCACGGGCAGCGCCACGGCCACGTACACGCCTGCTGTGGGCGACGCATGGCGGTACGTGCGCGCGGTGGTCACCGCCACTGCGCTCGATGGCACAACGGCCACCATGAACTCCGCGGCCCGGGTGGTGCAACCAGCCGAGGTGCTCTACGCCACCAATAGCGGCAGCACGAACGTGTCGCGGTTCACCGTGCAGGCCGATGGCACCCTGTCGGCCGCCACCAACACTACGGCGAGCACCTCGCCCATCGGCATCGCCGTGACGTCCAATGGCCGTTACGTGTACGTGGCCAATAGCGGTGCGAACAGCATTTCTCAGTACTCAGCGGACGACGCCGGTGCGCTCACCCCGCTCGAGACGGCGACAATCGCTCAGACCAATCCATATTCCGTGGCCTCGACGCCCGATGGGCGATTCGTCTACGTGAGCAACTACTCGGGCAACACCTTGGTGCAGTACTCGGTGGGGGCCACCGGCCAGCTCACACAGATCGGCACGGTGGCAACCGGCACGGGTCCGGGGCTCGTGCGGGTGACGCCTGATGGCAAGTACGTGTACGTGAGCAACTGGACGGGTACCAGCATCTCGTCGTACACGGTGAACCAGGACACCGGCGTGCTCACGTCGCTTGCGGCAACCGCGGCCACCCT
>CANJMX010000103.1 GCA_947475125.1 Actinomycetota bacterium | reverse complement strand
GGGCCGAAGCCCCCCTTCCTGCACCACCCGTGCCAGATCATCCGCGGGCGAACCCGGCTGTTACTTGGACTCGGGCATCACCCCGTTGAAGGGCCGGTCGACAACGTGGATCACACCATTGGAGGCAGCGACATCAACGTCGATGACGTTGACGACTTGGCCGTAGCCGTCCTTGACGCTGACGTTCTCGCCATCAACGAGCACGGTCCATTTCTCACCCGCCAGGGTCTCAACCTTCTGGCCATCGAGGGCCACCACGTCAGCCGCTCGGAGATTGCCTGGCACCACGTGGTAGAGGAGTACGTCGGTCAGCAGCGCGCGATTGGCGATCAATTGCTGCAGCACGTCTTCCAGAGGAACGCCCAAGTCGGCAGCTGCGGCCTCGAAGGCCTCATCTGTGGGAGCGAACACGGTGAACGGACCAGGACCCGACAGCGTTTTCACGAGCCCTGCAGCTTTCAACAGCCTTGTCAGCACGGTGAAGTTGCCAGCGGCGGCGAGATCAGCGACGACGGTCTTGTCCGCTGCTCCGTCAAACGTGGTGGTGTACGGGGTGGCTTTAGTGGTCGTGGTCGTCGATGCCGCGTCATCGCTATTGCGACCGGGCAACGCCCCGTCAAGCACATTGTCGACAACGTGGATCACACCATTGGAGGCAGCGACATCAACGTCGCTGACGTTGCTGTCCTGGTCGAAGCCATCCTTGATGCTGACGTTCTCGCCATCAACGAGCACGGTCCATTTCTCGCCCGACAGGGTCTCAACTTTCTGGCCGTCGAGGGCCACCACGTCAGCCGCTCGGAGATTGCCTGGCACCACGTGGTAGAGGAGCATTGCTCTCAGCAGCGCGGGATCGGCGATCATGCCCTGCAGCACGTCTTCCAGAGGAACGCCCAAATCGGCAGCTCGGGCCTCGAAGGCCTTATCTGTGGGAGCGAACACGGTGAACGGACCAGGACCCGACAGCGTTTTCACGAGCCCTGCAGCTTTCAACAGCCTTGTCAGCGTGGTGAAGTTGCCAGCGGCGGCGAGATCAGCGACGACGGTCTTGTCCTCTGCTCCGTCAAACGTGCTGGTGGACGGGGTGGCTTCAGTGCTTGTGGGCGTCGATGCCTCGTCACCGCTGCCGCAGCCACCGGTGACGAAGAGCAGGGATGCGGCGAGGACAGCCAGGCCGGTATTGCGGATCGATCGCTTCATGAACTTCCCTTCAGAAGACAGCCGTGGCGCACGAAAGTGACCACGGCGGAACGCGTGATTCGTCGGAATCGGCGTCAAGCGTCCGGGGGCGGAGAGCGAGGATACCCCCCCTGCTGACTGCGTTCGCACTGGATGATCAGCCGAACTTCTTCCGCAACGCATCGACGCTGGCGAGCCACGCCTCGATGCGGTTCCAATCTCGACCCGTTGGGGGTACTTCAGTCGCCGGCTCTCGGCGGCACCATGGTGGGGTAGATCTCCAGGTCCCACCACTTGGAGATGGGCAAGGTCATGATCGTGGCCTCGGCAGCCGCGTCGTCGTCGGCAAACACTTCGATGAACACCTTGCCCTGCGGGATGGCCAGATGGATCTGCCCCATCCGCCCCTCAGCGGTAAGCACCTTCACCTGAGCCCGCTCCGCGTCGGCGACGGCGAATACCTCGTCCATGTCGGTGCCCGGCCTGAACGTCGCAACAACCATGTACACAGCCATCCCCTGCTCCCTTACTCGGCGTTCGCGGCCGCAACCAGCGCGGCCAGACGGCGGTGGGTCTCCTGCATGCCCTCGACCATGCCAGCAGAGATCTGGTTGGTGAGGCCCTCCGGGGTGGGGTGCGTGAGGGCAATGGCCAGAAGCGTGGTGCCGTCGGGTTGTGCGGTGAGCGTGGCGTCCTCAACGACCCCCGAGTCGGGAAATGGGTCGAACACGGAGGTCTGACGCAGCCGCAACGGTCGCTCCACGTGCAGATACTCGCCGCCGAAACCGAACACGTTGTCGTGATCCAGCAGTTCGAACCGCCAGCGGCCACCCACGCGCACGTCCATCTCCACCACACGGGGATGATGATGCGCCGGGCCCCACCACTTTGGGATGCGGGCCGGATCGGTCATCACGTCCCACAACACCTCCGGCGTGCAGCGAAACAGGCGCTCGAGCCGCGCGTCGCGGTCACCCACGAGGGTGATGGTGGTGCGTTCTGTATCTGTCATCGCCGGAAGGGTACGCCGTCGGTACGCTGCCCCCATGCACACTGCACCCGATCTCCCCCGTCGTCTGGTGGCCGAGTTCCTCGGCACGTTCGTGCTCGTGGCCGGCGGGTGCGGCGCGGTAGCCGTCAACTTCCGCATGCACGAACTGCTTGGGGGGCACATCGGAATCGCGGTGATCTGGGGCCTGATGGTGGCCGTGGTCATCTTCGCCATTGGGCACCTGTCCGGAGCCCACATCAACCCGGCAGTCACACTCGCGTTTGCCGGGGGACGACACTTCCCATGGAGCGAGGTGATCCCGTACTGGGTGGCGCAGATTGGTGGTGCCATGTGCGGCGCGCTCGCCATCTCGGGCCTGTTCGGCGACGAGAGTGGTCTGTCTCTTACCCAGCCGCACACCGTGGGCAACGCCACTGCGGTGGTCATCGAGATCGCCATCACGGCAATCCTCATGCTGGTGGTCATGGCTGTGGCCACCGACACCCGCGCGCAGGGCGCCCTTGCCGCCGTGGCGATTGGCATCACCGTGGTGGCAATGGGCCTGGTGATGGGGCCGATCACCGGGGCCTCGATGAACCCCGCGCGTTCCATTGGCCCGGCCGTGGCAACCGGCGACTTCACTGCGCTGTGGATCTACCTGATCGGTCCCATCGTTGGAGCAGGCCTCGGCGTGACCATCTACGCCTACCTGCGCGGGCGCCCGCACCCATCTAGCGCCCAGCCAGATGCCGAGGCCGGCGAAGAACTTCCTTAACCACCGTGCCGGACCCGTCACCGTTCGGGCGGGCCGGGCCTGCGCCACGGCCTAGGGTTGCGACATGGAAATGACAGGGATGCGTGCGCTCGTCGTGGGGGCCACAGGTGGTTTCGGGGCGGAACTGGCCAGGTCTTTGGCCGCGACAGGGGCAACGCTGGCGGTGCACGGGCGAGACGTCGATCGCCTTGATGCCATCGCCGCGGAGACCGGTGCCACCGCGATCGCCGGCGATCTCGCCGCCCCAGGCACCCCGCGCGATGTCGTCGACCGCGCCGCAGAGGCACTCGGCGGGCTCGACATCGTGGTCATGTCCGCGGGCGCCGTGGCCTTCGGCCCCGTCGCCGACCTCGACGAGGACGTGCTGCGGAGCCTGGTCGACATCGACCTCATCGCACCGATCCTCGTGGCGCAGGCCGCCAGCCGGCACGTGGGGGCGGGCGGCGTCATCGCCAACATCTCGGCCGTCGTTGCCGACCAGCCCATGGCAGGCCTCGCCGCATACTCGGCGGCCAAGGCCGGTCTCACCGCATTCGACGTGGCCTTCCGCCGCGAGATGCGGCGGGCGAAGGTGCGGGTCATCGATGCCCGCCCCCCTCACATGGAAACCGGCCTCGCCACCCGACCCCTCGCCGGTGAAGCACCCGGTCTGGCGCAGGGGCGCAACCCCCGGGAGGTCGCCGACGAACTTGTGGCTGTTATCGCGGAGTCCAGTGCGCCCCCCGACTGGATCACGTGACTGCTAAGGTCCCCGCGCCCGTTGGGGCGGTTAGCTCAGCTGGTAGAGCACCTGCTTTACACGCAGGGGGTCGGCGGTTCAAATCCGTCACCGCCCATCGCTCGCTGCTGTGCCTGGGGGTGTAGCTCAGCTTGGTTAGAGCGCAGGACTGTCAATCCTGAGGCCGCGGGTTCGAGTCCCGTCACTCCCGCTTCACGAAAGGCCCGCTTCGGCGGGCCTTTCCTGTTTTCTACGGCCAGTGGCACCTGGTCGAAGGCGCGGCGCAAATGCAGTTGGCGTACGTGCAGGTGGCGCAATAGCGCCACGGCGTCGTCATGTCGCCGCGGCGACCGCCGTCTCGGCTGCCTCGAGGGCCCCCTCCATGTAGCCACCGTAGGTGGGGGCGCTCTCACTGCCACCGAGAATGAGGCGCCCGGCCCACTCGCCCGGCGGGGATGCATGCCGCCCGTACTCCGGATGGGCGTACAGCGGCTGCATGTCGTCAGCAGTGGCCACCAGCGGGTCAGCGGCCCAGTCCCTGATGAGACAGGCAACCGGGTGCTCTGCTGGCTGCCCGAATAGGCGCACCAGTTGGGCGATGGCGGCCTCACGCAGGTGGTCGTCAGCACCCATGCGCGCCTGCGGGGGCGTGCCGACGAACGCTGTCAGTGCAGCCAGTCCGTGCTCATCAGACGCATCGTGGATCTCCACCAGCGGCCCAATGCGGCTTCGCCCCTCGCCCGAGAGGCCGGCATCGCGCCAGAACGCGTGCTCGTAGATGGCCACGAACTTCGCATTGCCAGCCATCCAGGTGGGCACGGCGGCCCAGCTACTGCGCACGGCCTCGGGAAGCGGTGGATAGAACGTCACGGTCTGGGTCAGCAGTCGCGGCGGCAGCGTGCAGATAACGATTCGCGCTTCGCAGGTGATACCCGGGCCGGTCTCCGTACTCACGTCAACGGAAATACCCTGTGGCGTTTGCCGCAGCGCAGTGACCCGATGCCCCAGCAGCACCCGCCCAGCGGGGATCTCCGCCGCGAGCGAGTCGATCAGCGTGGCGGTGCCTCCATGAATACGCATCGATCCGTCATCGGGTGCGCCACCCTCGTAGCGAATGCACTCGGTCGCCGACTCCTCCCACACCAGTGCACCCGTGTTCGCCTGCGGAAAGGTGCGCAGCCCCAACTCGCGCACCAGGGAAGGCATTCGAGGCTGGTAGGCGGGCCAGAACCACGACGGTCCCATGTCGCAGGGTCCGCGTGCGCCATCTGCGCCCAGCGACAGGATTCGCCCGCCAGTGCGGGGCGCCGCCTCCAGCACCACGTAGTCGGCGCCCGCCTGCTGCAGCAGCCGGGCCGCGTACAACCCGCTGAGCCCGGCCCCGATGATGGCGATGTCGTGGTACACGCTGCCTCCCTACGCGCCGAAGCGCTGCGCGATGATCACGACGATGTAGGCGAGCCCGGCCAGCCCGAGGGCACGGCGGAACATGTTGACCCCGGCCGTAAGTTCGAGGTACGCCCAGATGGCGATAAAGACGTACCCGAGGGCGGCCAGTACATCTGCCACGGCCCCTGTGGCCACGTATCTCGCCCCCAGCGCCGCCAGCCCGATGATGAGCGGAGGGTTGGGGAACTGAGCGATGGGATAGCCCGCGGGCCACGACAGGCCACGGAGGCGCCGGTAGCCGTCGGTGAGCCGCTGCATCATTGATCGTCCCTCGAAGTCGGATTGGCCGCCACGGCTAGCCCGTGGCCCTCGTCCAGCCGGAACTCGTCACCGCGTTTCACACCGGCACCAGCCGCTGGCTCAGCAGCCGCGCCTCAGGAGCGCCCCGTGTCGTAGTCGGGGAAGAACTCCATGCCGTATCGAGGGCCGGCCTCGGCGTAGCGCG
>CANJMX010000102.1 GCA_947475125.1 Actinomycetota bacterium | reverse complement strand
GCGGACAACTGGCCGGCCGCTGCCGAGGACCGTCTGCAGTTTGAGATCGACACCATCAAGGAGATGGGCTTCTCGTCGTACTTCCTCATCGTGTGGGACTACATCAAGTGGTCACGCGAGAATGGCGTGGCGGTGGGCCCGGGTCGTGGGTCTGCGGCCGGGTCGTTGGTGGCGTTCTCGCTGCGCATCACCGATCTCGACCCGCTCGAGCACGGGCTGCTGTTTGAGCGCTTCCTCAACCCCGGCCGCAAGTCGATGCCGGACATCGACACCGACTTCTCGGTGGGCGGGCGCGACCGCGTGGTGGCGTACGTCACACAGAAGTACGGCAGCACCGCGGTCGCCCGTATCGGTACCTTCGGAAAGTTGCTGGCCCGCGCGGTCGTGCGCGACTCCGGCCGTGTGCTCGGCTTCTCGTACGGGCAGGTCGATCGCATCGCCAAGCTCGTGCCCGAGCGCCCCATCGGCATCAAGTTGGAGCAGGCGCTCGCCCCGGGCGGCGAGCTGGCGGCCTACGTGGAGTCCGACGAAGGCGCACGCCGGATCATCGAGGTGGCCCGTCCGCTTGAGGGCCTGGTGCGCAACGAGGGCGTGCATGCGGCCGGCGTGGTCATCGCACCGGGTGCGGTCACCGACTACCTGCCGGTGCGTGTTGACGACGAGGGCGCCGTGGTCACCCAGGTGCCCGACCACGACGTGGAGGCCCTCGGCCTGCTGAAGATGGACTTCCTGGGGCTACGCAACCTCGACATCATCCAGGACGCCCTGCGGTTGATCCGCGAGTCCACGGGCGAAGACCTCGATATCGAGGCATTGACTCTGGACGACCTGCCCACGTACCGCATGCTCGCCAAGGGTGATGCGCTCGGGGTGTTCCAGTTTGAGTCATCGGGCATGCGCGACGCCTTGCGCGAGGTCCGGCCCACCGAGTTCGCCGACCTCGTGGCGCTGGTGGCCCTGTACCGCCCCGGCCCCATGGCGTTTATCTCGACATATGCGAAGAACAAGCGCGACCCCAGCCGGGTCCGGTTTGACGACCCACGGCTGGAGCCCATCACCGGGCCCACGTATGGCGTGGCGGTGTACCAGGAACAGTTGATGCAGATCTCCCGCGCCATCGCGGGATTCTCCCCGGCTCGCGCAGATGATCTTCGCAAGGCCGTGGGCAAGAAGGACAAGGAACTGATGGCGTCGATGAGCGCCGAGTTCATTCAGGGTTCCATCGACTCCGGCTGCAGCAAGGACGTTGCGGAGCGCCTCTGGGGCCTGTGCGAGGCGGCCGGCGACTACTCGTTCAACAAGAGCCACGCAGCCTGTTACGCCCTGCTCTCGTACCGCACCGCGTACCTCAAGGCGAACCACCCTGCCGACTACATGGCAGCCGTGCTCACCTCGGTGATGGATACCAAGGACCGCGTGCCGTTCTACGTATCGGCCTGCTCGGACATGGGCATCGATGTACTGGCGCCCGACGTCAATCAGTCGGGTGCGGGCTTCGTGGTCACCGGCGAGAAGGAGATCCGCTTTGGGCTCACGGCCGTGAAGGCCGTGGGGGAGTCGGCTGTGCAAGCGCTTCTGGCCGAGAGGGATGCCAACGGCACATTTCCGTCGCTGTGGGACTTCTGCCGACGGGTCGACCCCCAGCAACTCAACAAGCGGGCACTTGAGAGCCTCATCCGCGGGGGCGCCCTCGACTGCACCGGCGCCAGTCGTGCGGGCATGCTCGAGACGCTGCCGGCCGCGATGGCGCAGGCAGCAAAGCGTCTCAATGACAAGGCGGCCGGGCAGGAGTCGCTGTTTGGCATGCTCGACGATGCCGGCGCCGGGATGGCCGACGCCGACCCCCTCATCACGGCAGCCGAGATGGAGAAGGACGAACTCCTCAAGGGCGAGAAGGAGGCCATTGGCCTCTACGTGTCGAGCCACCCGCTCACCGACTGCCGCAAGCAGTTGGCGCGGCTCACGACCGTCACCATCGGAGAGGTGGGACGCTGCGCCGATGGGCAGACGGTCACGCTCGGTGGGCTCGTGGGGTTCATCAAGAACATCAGCACCAAGCGCGGCGAACCCATGGCATTTGTGCGGCTCGACGACTTGGAGGGCGGCATCGAGGTGGTTGTGGTGCCGCAGGTGCTGGCCGCCTCGCGCGAGATCCTGCACGAGGACGCGCTGGTGCTCATCAGCGGTCGCATCGACCAGAAGGGTGAGGGCGAGACCAAGCTGGTGGCACAGGCGATCACGCCGTTCGAGCCCGACCCGGCCGATGAAGAGGACAGGCTCCTGCTCAAGGTGGATTCCAGCCGCGTGGCCGGCACCGACATGGGGATGCTGAAGCAACTCATCAGCGACCATCCGGGTGAGGCGTCGGTGGTGGTGGATGTGATGACCCCCGAGGGCCCGGTGCGGATGCGCCTGGGCAAGGAATACCTAGTGGATCCGGGCGATCGCAACCTGCTGGCATCGCTCAAATCGATGTTCGGGGAGCGTGCCGTCGCCTGATCGCGATGGGCGGTGCCAGAGAGGCTTGACCTCCCGGGTGGCCGCGGCTTCAATCGTTCCCTGTGGATCACACCGCCCCCGACTCCCGACTCGCCCTCGAGGCCGCCGATGACGGCGCGTCGTGCCGTCTCTGCCCGGTTCGGTGCGAACGCATCGTGTACCCGGCGGCGTGCGTGGCACAGGCCTGCCCGCGTCTCTATGCGCACGAGGAGGGCGGCGTGACATGGATCGGCTGCATCGACAAGATCTTCGGGGTCGAGATCGATTCGGGTCAGCTGGCCCGGGTGGAGCAGGACCACCCCGGTTTCGGTGCCATTCGTGCCGATCGCCCGCCCCGCCCAATCTGTGTCGCTGCGATCGATCGCACATTCCCGCTGCGTGCCGATGGGGCATGCCAGAACCCCGCATTCGGCGTCGGCCTGCCCGATGCCCCAGATGGCCGCGAGCCGCTTCGTACCCGCCCGGCCTGATCAGTCGCTCTGCAGCGCGCTGATGTCCGCGATTGTATCCAGCGCGCCTGCGATGAACTGAGCGATGATCTCGGCCGCGGGGCGGTCGGGGCCAGCAAGCGCCGCGGCCTGCCCGGCCCACAGCGACATGAGCTCGGAACGGTCGGCCGCCGCCGCAGCCCGGCGCACGTCGCTGGTCGCGGCATTCTGCTGCGGCCAGCCCATGGCACCGGGCACATCGAGCTGTCCGATCAGCACATTTGGCAGTCCACGCGCCGGGCGGCCCGAGAGGGCCCTGGTGACGATGGTTTCGTCGTCACGGGCAGTGCGCACCCGATCGCGCCAGCTCGCCGGAACACCTGCCTCACTGGCAACCAGCAGGGCGGTGCCCAGTTGCACGCCCGACGCGCCGAGGGCCAATGCCGCGGCCATGCCGGCACCATCCATAATTCCCCCAGCGGCCACCACCGGCACATCCACGGCGCGCACAACCTGACGCACAAGTGCCATGGTGCCCACCAGCGGCACCGGGCCATCCGGCTGCACGAGAAAGTTTGAGCGGTGCCCGCCGGCCTCACCGCCCTGGGCCACCACCACATCGGCGCCGCTCTCCACAACGAGCACCGCCTCCTCAACCGTGCTCACCATCGCGATGAGGGGCACCCCGGCGTCACGGGCGAGACCGGCGACTGGCGCGGGATCGCCCAGTCCGGTTGCCACCACGGCGGCACCGGCATCAAGCCCCGCCTGCACAAGCTGCACTGGGGTCGCGGGCGTGTGCGCGGATGGTGCGGGGTGGGGAAGGCCGAGCTCCGCGCGAAGCGGGGCCAGCAGGTCGTCCATGCGGCGTGAATCGGCACCCGGTCGAGGTACGGCCGGGGAGATGAGCACATTCACGCCGACGGGCGCGCCGTCGGCAAGTTCCCGTGCCCGCGCGACGGCATCGTGCACGGCATCGGTAGTCATTCCAGCGACGCCGAACACCCCGAGGGCTCCTGCACCCGATACGGCCCCGACCAGTTCCGGGGTGGTTGGCCCGCCAGCCATTCCGGCAAGCAGGATGGGATGCCGGATGCCGAGAAGGCGAGTGAGGCGCGTGGTGAGGACGGGCATGAGGGGAGGGTGCCAGACGCCTATGTACGCCGCCGCCCCGGGCCTGGTGAGGGCGGTACCGGATCCTCACCCAGGGCCACGCGTCGTGCGATCCACCCGGCGAGCCGACGACGCTGGTCGTCATCGAGCCAGTGTTCAGCAACGTGCCGCAGGCGCGAGATGGTGTCGTCCCCGGTTGCAAGCGCCTTGCTTCGACCGGTACGAAGGGCGATCCAACCGATAAGACGGTCGGCCTCATCCTCGCTCATGGTGAGCGAGGCAACGCGGATGATGTCGTCAACAGGGTCGCCCACGTGGGCACTGTAGCGAACACACGTTCCCTACCCTGCAGGTCCTACGCGCCGGCCTTGCCCTTGCCGCGCAGGCGTCCGATAAGCGAGGTCATCCATGGTGCGGAACGCGTGAACTCCAGCGCCAGGAACCACAGCACCGCAAGCACCAGACCAACAACCCATGCGGTGGTGCCGAGCGAGGTGAAGATGATGAGGACAAGAGCGATAACGGCGACGCCGGCGATCTCGAGGTGGCGGGTGTACTCGCGGGCGAACGTGGTGACGCGCCCGTCGCCGCTCTGCGCACCATTCGCAAGGTCCTTCGAACGACGGGCGATCCACGAACGGGAGCGCTTGGCCAGGCGGTCGGGGCCGAACAGCCACAGAATTCCGGCAACGACCGCGGCGAGGAGCGCCAGCCACATCGTCTGGGCCAGAAGGCGTTTCCCGACCTGATCGACGATCGCGTTGTACACCTGTTCAGATGCTGGCTCGGCGATGAGGCCGGCGATGATGCGGCGGGTGATGCGGAGCGCGATGAACACCACCACCGCAGCAACTGCGATGGCGATCATGGTGCGGTAGGCGGCCGACCTGCGCTCACGTGCCAGCAGCAGGCCCAGAATCATGAGAATGAGGAACGCCAGCGGCAGTACCCACGCCATCAGGTCAACGAGCGTGATCGCGTTCTGCACGGCCGTGACGCCAGCGCCCTGAGCGATGGTG
Source organism: Actinomycetota bacterium (assembly GCA_947475125.1). Classification (GTDB taxonomy): domain Bacteria; phylum Actinomycetota; class Thermoleophilia; order Miltoncostaeales; family Miltoncostaeaceae; genus SYFI01. The sequence continues at coordinate 500 of CANJMX010000102.1, read as the reverse complement.
TACACGGGGTAGCCCTCAACTGCCAGTGGCGCCGGAATGTACTTGGCCACCGCTCCGAGCCTGGCATCCACAGCCGCCCGGGCTTCTTTCACCAGGGGCTCGGTGTTGAACACGATCGCGTCACCCTGGAAGGCGAACACCCCGGGCTCATTCCTCAGCAGTGCCACCACGCCCTCGCTGGCCCGCTCAGAGACATTGGCGATGAGATTGCGTGCGGCACCGGTGCTGAGCGCGTTCTCCACAATGTTGCCCACCTGGGCACGAAGCGACGTGGCAAGCACGCCGGTGAGGAATGCCTTGCGATCGGCACTCAGCGGCAACTGCTCCACGACCTTGCTGGCGGCCTCCTCAGCACGCTGCTGGGTGATGACGTCATTCTCAACGTAATTGACGATGGCGTCCTGCACGCCCACCTGACCCTGCACGTTGAGGGCCGCGCTCACGAAGCCGTCGGGGTTATAGGCGGTCGCGCGCACCCATACGAAGAGGCTGCCCACGAT
>CANJMX010000101.1 GCA_947475125.1 Actinomycetota bacterium | reverse complement strand
TGTCCTCAAGGCGGTAGAGCTCGGCCACGTTTGGCGTGAGCACGTACTCGGCCTCCTTCAGCACCGCGTACGGCACGCCCTCTGCCTTGCCGCGCTCGGGCCGCTCCTGCACCCAGTCGCGCACACGCAACCACGAGCAGTAGCGGGCGTCGATGCCCTCGGCACGCACGGCCTCGATGTACGGGCCCGGCTTCCGGTCTGGAGTGATGCCCATCACGATGACGCGACCGTAGTCCGAGAGCGCACCCGCAGCACGGCTGAGGCGGGCCTGGATGTCGCCCTGGAACGCCAGCGATGTCTGGATGGCGAAGGCCCACTTCTTGTCGCGCTCCTGAACCACGATGTCGATGACGTCGTCGCCGGCGGGTGCGAACTCGCGCACCACGGTGTTCTCGATGCCGGGGATGTCTTCGTCGGTGAACTCACGCAGCAGTGCGGCACGGGTGTCGTGACCGGCAAGCGCCAGCACGGACGCGAGCACGTGGGTCCACTGCTCACGGGGGTCGGACTGGGCTGCGAACAGGCGCGGAACGGGCATGAATTACCTCACGGACGTGGACTTCGAACGCCGGGAGGGTACCGGACGCCGAGGTGTGTTCTGGTGTTTTCTCAGGTGTCCTGAGGATCGACGTCAATGCCGATCCTCACTCCCCCGGGAACCCCAGAGGAAGCAAGCACCCGTCGCGTGGCCGTCGTGAGGGTTGACGACAAGGGTGCCTGCAGCAGTATCGCCCTGCGAGTGCGCCCACGCAGCCGGTGAAGTCGCGACGGACCACGCACCGTCATCTCAGGATCAGCCATGGCCAGATCCTCCGCGAGGGCCTCGGCCACTTCGGCGACGCGCGCCGGGTGGTTGCCCTCGATCACGATTCGCAGCAGGTGCCCATGTGGTGGCATTCCCCTCGCCTGCCTGCGACCGATCTCCCCTTCGAGGAACTCCTCCACCGCGTGCCGGGAACCCAGTTGCACCGCGCGGGCCGCGGGCTCCCACGCCTGCACCACAACCCGGGCGGGCTCACCCTTGCGCCGCCCGGCACGCCCTGCCAGCTGCACGATGAGCGAGAACGTGCGCTCCTCGGCCCGGAAGTCCGCATGCTGCAGCGCTGCATCGGCGTCGAGCACCGCGGCCACCGTCACGTCGGGCAGGTCGTGCCCCTTGGCAACCATCTGGGTGCCCAGAAGAATCGCGGGCCCAGGTGCGCTGAACTCGGCGAGAAGGGCCACGATGCCACCGCGCTTCGCGGCGCTGTCGGCGTCGAGACGCACGAGGCGGGTATTGGGCACCACATTTGCCAGCGCCTCTTCCAATGCCTGAGTACCCGAGCCCTGACGCCCCACGTTCACCGAGCGACACGAGGGGCACGCATTCGGCTGATCGCGTTCCAGACCGCAGTGGTGGCACACCAGGCGCTCCGGGCCGCCATCACGGTGCAGCACCATCGGTACATCGCAATCGGGGCAGCGGGCGATCCATCCGCAGTCCCGGCACAGCGTCGTGCGCGAAAACCCGCGACGGTTGAGCAGCACGATGGCCTTGTCGCCACGCTCCGCCGCCTCCTGCAGGGCGCGGGCCAGCGGCCGTGAGATCGGACCCGCGTGCTGGGTGCGCATGTCCACAACGTCGATCGGCGGCAGCACAGCGCCGTCGGCGCGCTCGGCCAGCGTGATGCGCGGAAGCGCATGCCAGGCCTCAGGGCGCGGCGTGGCGCTGCCGTACACCAGCGCGGCACCGGCATCGGTGGCGCGCTTGTACGCCACCTGCCGTGCGTCGTACCGCGGGGTGGAGTCCTGCTTGTACGACGAGTCGTGCTCCTCGTCCACCACCACCAGACCGATGTCGCGCAGCGGGGCGAACACCGCACTTCGGGCACCCATCACCACGTCGGCCTCCCCGGATCGGATACGCCGGTCCTCGGCGGCGCGCTCGGCCGGTGCCAGTGCCGAGTGCCACACGGCCACACGCTCGCCCAGCCGGGCACGGAGCCGACCCAGAAACTGTGGGGTGAGGGCGATCTCGGGCACAAGCACCAGACTCGACTTGCCGCGCGCCCGTGCCGCCTCAATGGCACGCAGGTACACCTCGGTCTTGCCCGACCCGGTGACGCCATGCAGAAGCAGCGCATCGGTTCCCGGGGCGTCAATCGCCCGGATGACCCGATCCACGGCCACCGTCTGATCAGGAGTGAGTTCAGGTGGCGTGTCGGGACCCGGAGCCGGGCCAAACCAGTTGAGTCCGCTGGCATCCGCACGTTCGGCCGTCAGCGTGATCTGGCCGTCGTCGGCCATACGCTTGAGCGTTGGCATGGTGGTACCCGCCGCACGCACCAGATCGGCCGCCTGCAGTACGCCGCCGCTGGCCAGAAGTTGGCCGAGCACGGTCGCGCGTCGGCCATCAGGGGCCTCCGCGCCCGGTACCGCACGGGCAACCAGCCGTTCGCGCCCCTGGCCGGTGGGTGCACCGAGCGACCACGTGCCCTCTGGGCCGCGCCTGAGCGCCCCCTCTGCACCGGGTGGCAGCACCAACTTGAGACATGTGCCGAGCGGGCTCAGCGTGCGCCGGGCGACCCACCGGGCAAGGTCCAGCAGGTCGGCGGGTACCACCGGGGCATCCACCACGCCTGCCACCGGCTGCAGGCGGCCCTTATGCGTTGCGGGCTCGCGGGTCATCACCACGCCCAGCACCGCGCGTGGCCCCAGCCGCACGGCGACCAGCGCCCCGGGCACCACGGCCGAATCCAGCGCGGCGGGCACCGCGTAGTCCAGCGCCCCGTCAAGGGCGCGGGCGGCGACGAGGGGGACGACCTGCGCGGCCGTCCCCCCAGCACTCACGTCAGTCGGCGAAGGCCCGGCCGATGTCGGTGTTCTCCCAGGTGAATTCCGGCTCGGTACGGCCGAAGTGGCCGAACGCGGCGGTCTTCTGATAGATCGGGCGGCGCAGGTCGAGGCTGTCGATCAGCGCGGCAGGGCGCAGGTCGAAGTTCTCGCTCACCCATTTGACGATCTTGTCGATCGGCCGCTTCTCGGTGCCGAATGTCTGCACGTTGATCGACACCGGATGCGCGACGCCGATGGCGTAGGCCACCTGCACCTCGCAGCGATCGGCCAGGCCCGCGGCCACCACGTTCTTGGCAACCCAGCGGGCCGCGTACGCGGCCGAGCGGTCCACCTTCGATGGATCCTTGCCCGAGAAGGCGCCGCCACCGTGCCGTGCCATTCCGCCGTAGGTGTCCACGATGATCTTGCGACCGGTAAGGCCGCAGTCACCCATGGGGCCACCAATCACAAACTTGCCCGTGGGGTTGATGTACAGGCGGATCTCGGGGTTCCATACGCCAAACTCCTCAAGCACCGGCTGGATTACCCGGCGCGTGACGTCCTCGTGGATCATCTCCTGTGACACGTCCTCGGAGTGCTGGCTGCTGATCACCACGGCGTCCACGCCCACCGGGACGATGCCGTCGTAGCGCACGCTCACCTGCGACTTGCCGTCGGGGCGCAGGTAGTCGAGTGCGCCACGCCGCTCTGCCGACAGCCGCTCCACCAGGCGGTGCGCCAGGATGATCGGCAGTGGCATGAGCACAGGGGTCTCGGTGCAGGCGAAGCCGAACATCAGCCCCTGGTCACCCGCCCCCTGGGAGTCGTATGGGTCCTCCTCGCCACCGGCACGCTTCTCGTACGCGGTGGTGACGCCCTGCCCGATATCCGGGCTCTGCTTGTCGAGTGCCACCGAGATGCCGCACGTCTCGGCGTCGAAGCCATAGCGCGAGTCGGTGTACCCGATGTGCGTGATGGTGTCGCGCACGATTCTTGGGATGTCGATGTTGGCGGTCGTGGTGACCTCGCCGGCGATCATCACCTGGCCTGTCGTGATGAGGGTCTCGCACGCCACACGACCCATTGGGTCCTGGGCGAGGATGGCGTCGAGGACGCCATCCGAGATCTGGTCAGCGATCTTGTCGGGATGACCCTCGGTAACCGACTCCGAGGTGAAGAGGTACTCGCTCATTGGGCTCCTTGCCTTGAATCCAGCGAGCGAGGGTATCAGCGGGCCTCACCGCCTGCGTCACGCGTCCGCCCGGCACCCCGTTGAGGGGCGCCGGGCGCCGGTGCCGCTACTTCTTCAGGCCCAGGAATACCTCGACGGTGGGGTTCTCGCCCTGCGTTCCCCACGCGGCGATTCCCGAGACATGCGAGAGGCTCTCCCGGTGCTGTGCACCGTCCTTGCCGGAGAACGCGCCGTTGGCCGCCATCAGCGTCATCGCCGCGGGGACATTCACCCACGCGAGGCCTGTGACCTGATCGGGCATTCCCTGCGTGGCATCCTGAAATGCCTTTGAGTCGGCAAGTGTCGCGCCGGTCTTCGGTGCCAGCACCGACGCCACGGCACCCGCGCGGCTGCCGATGACGGCCAGATCGCCCTTGACGCCCCAGACCACATTGCCGGTCTTCCCGATGCTCAGCTGCTGACCCTTCACGCCGTTCAGGTCCACCGCCGCAAATCCCTTCGCGGTGCCCTTGGCGCCACCGAACTGCGACATCAATGCGGGGACGGCCTTTGACAGCGACGTGAGCGTGCTGGTGGCCTGTGCGCCATCTCCGGTCTGCAGCGCCAGCGATACGCCCGGCGTGCCCTGCCCGCCGGTCACCACCACTGCGTGCTCCCCACCCGCGAGGTTCTTGAGGTCGGCCCCGTCCACGCCCAGAAGCAGCGGCGCCTGTGCAAGCACGGAGTCGATCTGCTTCTTGGTATCCGCCGACGAACTCGACTCGGCCGACTGCAGCACCTGCTCCACGGTGTCGGCAAGACGGTTGAAGCCCAGGTACGCCACAGAGTCGGCCGGCGCGTTCTTCATGAGGGTGGGGGTGTAGGCCTTCTGGTCGGTCATCGGCGGGGTGTCCACGAGTACGGCCTTCATGCGCAGGCCATCCGGCTGCGCGGTAACCGACATGGCGGCGGCCCCGGTGATCTGCCCACCGACGAGGTTCTCCACCTGCGGGATGCCGAAGAGCGCACCCTTGCCGAGCTCCTCGAGATTCACGTACGCCATGGCGAAGACATCCTTGGGCAGCAACGCGAGCGCATCGTTGAAGCGGAAGACGCCCGACAGGGCCTGATCGCCGCCGGTCGCATGGGCATCAATCGCCTGCTTCACCACGGCCGCGGATGACCCAATGATGAGCGCATCTGAGGTCACCGCAGCATTCATTCCACCGGCGGGCGCCGCGAGCAGCGTGGCGCCGTTGTAGTCGCCTGTGCTCTTGAGCCCCCCATTGCCGGGATCGGCGAGCAGCGCCTTCACCTGATCGGACTTGCCCTCGGCGATCTGCATCACAGCGAGCACCGGCTGGTCGGCCGCCGCGGCCAACGCGCGTCCTGTCGCCCCGGCAGGATCGGTGAGCGCGCCCTTGGTAACAGCCGCAGTGTCGGGAACCTTCGTGGTGGCCAGCGCGGCAGCCTCGCCGAGGAGCGGACGCAGATCCTTCTCCCACGAGATGCCCTCGCGCGCCAGATCGGCCTTCAACTCCTTCTCCATCGTCCCGTACGACGGAAACATCTGTGCCAGGTCGAT
>CANJMX010000100.1 GCA_947475125.1 Actinomycetota bacterium | reverse complement strand
TCACCCAATTCGTGCACCCCGGCACGAACCACCTGCGCGCTGGTATCAGCGAGATGAGCCGTGGCACGCATGACCTCAACCGGGTCGGGCTCAATTGCCACGACATCAAACCCCCGGTCTGCCAGCGCTTTCGCCCGCAGGCCCGTGCCCGCACCCACATCAACAACGAGCGATCCCGGACCAAGCGCACTGGCAAGCGGTGCCACCGATGCCGCAGCCATGCGTGATGCCACCACCGCACCGATGCCACCCATCTCACCAGCCGCCGGTGCAGCAGAGACATCGCCGGGCACCGGCCAGGTGAACCCAATGCCACACACCGCCGAGGTGCACGCGCGCACCTCCCCGGGCCGGCCGCCGTGCCGGTCGTGCGGAACGAGCAGCAGATCGGACGCGCCGCCGCAGCGCAGGCAGGCGATGGCGTCACGTAGCGGGGACGACTGCACGTGCTCACGATATCGGTCAACCACCGCTTCCAGCCGCCCATGTGGGCAGCAGCACCCCCGGCGGTTGTGGGCGACTGGGACGCGGTCGCTTGGGGCGCGGCGGTCGGGGGCGAGCCGGAGTTCGCGGCATCACCGGAGCGGGTGGACGTTCGATGAGCCGCACAAGGGCGGGAATCGGGCGAACCGGTGCCCGGCGCCCCAGGTGCACCGGCCGCGATACCAGCAGCCCCGCCATCACCAGGGCGATCACCGCCACGATGCCCGCGTACTCCACCACCACGGATCCCCGCTGTCTCATACCCCCGTCACCACACCGATCTGGCCGGCCAACTCGATCAGCATCACTCCCAGCACCAGAAGCAGCGCGCCCGGCACCATCACCAGCGCCACCACAAGCTGAATGCGCGGGGCTGCCCGCGCGGCACGGTCGCGGGCGAGCTGCCGGCGGGTCGCACGCAGCGCCTCGGCCTGCCCCGCGAGCGCTGTGGCCAGAGGGGTGCCGAGTTCCTCGGCCTGCAACAGCGATGCCACGAGCCGCGCAACGTCATCCGAGCCAATTCGCCCCGCGAGCGCTCGGTAGGCCTGTCGGCGCGGTGTTCCCAGCGCCTGAGCATCGAGCATGACGGCGATCTCATCGCCCAACGGCCCGCCGAGCCGGGCGGCGGCGAGCCGCAGGGCGGGGTCGAGCGCCATTCCCGACTCCACACAGATCACCATCAGGTCGAGCAGGTCCGGCAGGGCCTGAACAATCGCCAGCCGCCTCGCGGTCGCCATCCGGCCGATCACCCGATCGGGCAGTACGCGGCCCGCGAGTGCGAGCACCGGCACGGCGACCACAAGAGGTAACGCCACAACAGCAAGCGCCGCGCCCAGCAGAACCCCGGCCATGGCACCGCCCGCCCGCGCACGCACCACCGTGGCGGCGCCCCGATCGCCGGGAAGCCCCGCACCCTCCACGGTCGCCACTGGGGGATTCCCCTGCACCACGCCCCTCACGCCGGATGGCACAGGCACCCTCGCCAGCACCATGATCAACCGGGGCACCGCGTGGGCCGCGCGCGCCGCCCGTCGCCCCGGTGCATCGGCTCGGCGCAGCCGCAGGCCCACCACCAATGCAACCACGGCCGGGGCCAGCGCAAGAAGTGCTGGCGGCGCGATCATGCAGGCACCGCCGCGATGCGCCGGATGATGATGATTCCCGTGCCCTGAAGGCCCACCGACACCACCAGTATCCCAACCCCCAGCCCGCTGCCAAGACTGCGGGCGAGAAGTCCGGGAGATGCCGCCTCGGCCAGCGCGGCACCGAGCAGCGGGAGGCACGCAACCATCCATGCCGTGGCGCGGGCCTGCGCCGTTGCGCCACGCACCTCTCGTGCCAGCCGGCGGCGATCCTCCAGCCGCGCCGACATGTCACGCAGGGCGCGGGCCAGATCGCCCCCGGTTCGCCGCTGCACAAGGATGGCCGTCACCAGTAGCGCCAGGTCGGGGTCGGGCATGCGCTCGGCCAGCCGACCCAGCGCATCGTCCACGCGGCCGCCCAGCTCCAACTCGGCCGCCACCATACGCAGCTGCGTCCCCAGCGGATCGGGCGTATCCCTGGCTGATCGCACGATCGCCTGTCGCAACGAGAGGCCCGCCGCCACGGCACTGCCAAGCATCAGCGCGACACCCGGCATCGCGTCGGCCACCCGCCGTGCATGGCGGCGATCGGCCGCCGCCAGCACAGACCGCCACGTGACCACACATGCGAGTGGGCCCGCAAGCAGTGCGATGGGGCTTCGCAGCACAACCCACACAACCGCCGCGGTTACCACCCCGGCCGCCACCACAAGGCCAGCAAACCCGTCGCGCCCCAGCGACCACCCCGAGCGACCAAGACGAACCGCCGCCTGCGACAGCATGGTGGTGGCGCTCATCCGGGTTCCCCCACGCGCCCGCGCCGCGCATCGCGCGCTACAGCCGAGAGCCACTCACCGGCGTCAGCACTCCAGGTGAAGCATCCCTGCCCATCGTCCTGCCACCACCGGCACAGACGATGCGTGCGGGGGCCGTCTGGTCCACGGCGCACCTCGGCGATCTCCACGGTGCGTCGCACCCCCGAGGCGTCACGCGCCTGGTGCACCACCAGATCCACTGCGCTCGCAACCTGGTCGGCCACCGCCACCCACGGCAGGTCGAGGTCGCCCATCAGCGAGAGCGTCACCAGGCGCCGCAGCGCCTCATCGGGAGACGATGCGTGGATGGTGGACAGCGAGCCCTCGTGTCCGGTTGTGAGCGCCGAGATCATGTCGAGCGCCTCGCCACCGCGCACCTCACCCACGATGATTCGATCGGGGCGCATGCGCAGTGCATTTCGCACCAGTGCCCTGATGGGGATGGCCCCCCTTCCCTCCACCCCGGCCGGACGTGATTCCAGCCGCACCACGTGCGCAAGGGGCAGGCGCAGCTCGGCGGCATCCTCGATGGTGATAACCCGCTCGCTGGCCGGAATGGCAGCAGAGATCGCGGCGAGCGTTGTGGTCTTTCCGCTGCCGGTGCCCCCGGTGACCAAGATGTTGCGCCGCGCCGCCACTGCCATATGGAGGGCGTCCAGCATCTCGGGCGACATCGCCCCCAGCGCCACCAGATCGTCGCCCGACAGCGGGTCTTTGGGGAAGCGACGAATCGTGAGGACCGGGCCATCGAGGCTGAGCGGCGGCATCACGGCATTCACCCGCGAGCCATCTGGCAGTCGGGCATCCACCATGGGGCTGGCCTCGTCAAGGCGGCGACCCAGCGGCGCAATGATGCGGTCGATGACATGCAGCAGATGCTCGACATCCTGAAAGTGATTTGACACCGGCTCAATGCGCCCCGACCGCTCAACCCACACACGAGATGGCCCATTCACCATCACCTCTGTCACCGATGCATCACGTAGCAGTGGCTCCAGTGGACCAAGGCCGAGAGTGGCGTCAACAACCGACGTGACGATCTCGCGTCGTGCCTCAGACGAAAGAATGTGATGGCCCGCATCCAGGGCATCCTCGGCAAGTGCGGCCACCACCTCCCGCGTGGCACCCCCGGGCGACACGGCCCCGCCGCGCACGATCTGCGCTCGGATGCCTTCCACCAGCGCAACAGGGGCTGCCTCGCGCGGGTCAGACACCAGTGGCCTCCAGAAGATGCCGGATCGCGGCCGCCATACCGCCCCTCCCCCTCGGTGGCCGGCAGGCCCCCACGTCTTCTGCACCGCGCGCATCTTCAGGAAGGCCGATCACCACCTCCACAGGCGCCAGCGCGCGAAACGCCCGCGGTGATACGTCGGGTCGCCCAGGCAACGCCGAGGCAACCGCCGCCGCCCGCATGCCCCGGTGCGACTGAAACACCGCCCCGCATGCGCTGGCGCCGATGACCGATCGGGACGTCACCACCACGAGGACTGACGCGCGCGCGATCAGGGCCCGCTGCATGTCGGCATCACCGCGGCCAACGTCGGCGACCCACGGGGTCGCCGATACGAGTGCGGCCGCGAGGCGCCCGGTCTGCTGCTCGTTCCACGCCGCCATGGCAGCGGCTGTGGGAGGCCCGGAAACCAGCCGCAGGGCATCGGTGTGTGCGTGAACGATGTGCGCAACGTGGGCAGCGTCCAGCTCGTCGCGCACCGACCACAGATCTCCCACGGTCCGTGCCACGGGAACGCCCCAGAGCACGTGCGGGCCGCCTCCGTGGCCGTCGATCCCGATCACCGTGGGCGCCTGCCCGAGAGCGGCCAGCGCCAGCGCCACGCCGCCCGCCACGGTCGTTGCACCGCATCCGCCCACCGCCCCGGCAACGGCGATACCGCCGGCGGTCATCACCCCTCACCAGCAGGCCGGGCGATGACACGCACCTCGCGGGCGAAGTCGAGCGCGCGCGCCACCTCAAGCGCATCGGCGATACGAAGCCGCAGCACGAGGCCGCCGGCGACATCTGCCGCATCTGCCCCAAGCGACGGGGTAACTGCCAGCACCTCGGCGTTCGACACGATCACCCGTGTGCGCCCTGCCATCCCCTCGCCATCCGATGCGATTACGTCCACCCGCGACCCTTCCGGGGGTGCGGCCACTGGTCCTCCCGCCGCCCGAAGCGGCACCGGCACGGCGCGCTCTCCCGGCAGCAGCGGGGCCGGCCCAACGCCGGGCGCGCCGCCCATGACGGCGTCGGTAACCGGCTCGCCGGGTGCCAGCGGGGCCACCGTGCGCCGCCCAATAACCCCTGACGCGCTCGCCTGAAGCCCAGAAAGGCGCAAGTCGTCGGGCACGGGAGCCATGGCCAGCGAGCGTGCGGCAAACTCCTCGTCCAGCAGCGTGCCCGCCGGGATTACCGTGCGGGCCACCACCACGTGCGCCGACCCACCCGAGGCAGATCCGGTGCGGCTCATCAGCACCATCGCACCCACTGCCAGCAGCGCGGCCAGCGCAAACCACATCACGGGGCGACGTCCCGGCATGCGGATCCTCACGCTGTCACCCCACTGTGACCGCACCGGGCGCATGACCCGCCTGGCGCCCCACCGCCCAACTCGCAGCGCTCACACGGCACCCATGCCCGATCGCACCAGCGCGAAAGGGCATCGGCGCCGACGGCGGGCATTGCCGCGGCCTCAACCCCCCACGGCATGCGGGGCAGTCGACATGCCGGCAGGGCCGCGAGCCCGACAGCCACTTGCGCACGGCGCATCAACTGCGCGCCCCGCGACTGCGCGCTCCACGTCACGATGAGGGCTGTGGCCCATCCGGCCTCCACGAGCCCGGATGGAAGCCACACCACGTCGCACCCCAGCAGCACACCAAGCGCGGCGAGCGGGGCCGCCGCCCCATCGGCCCAGGGCGGGCGAGCCAGCACCAACGCGCCCGGAGCAGCCGACGCCACGGCGTCCACCGCGGCGTCGAGGCCAGCCGCCCGCGAACTGCGGCGGCGATCCGGGGTTGCGACCACCACCACCAGATCGCACGCACTGATCCCCGCCGCACCCGCCACCGCCGAGTCGACGACGACGCGGGCCGCCTCAGGCATCGTCCCCGAGCAGGCGATAGCCCAGCCCCCACACGTTGACGATAAACCGCTCGCCGCCCGAGGCGTCGGCCAGCTTGCGACGCAGCCGCGACGCATGGCTGTCGACCGTGCGGGTGCGCC
>CANJMX010000099.1 GCA_947475125.1 Actinomycetota bacterium | reverse complement strand
TGTAGTTGAGGCCGATGGCAATGGCAGCACCCGGAATAACCGGGGCCTCAAGCATGAGGTCGGCCAGCGGAATTGCCTCACCAGCCGCGATGGGATCGGTGCCGGTAATGATGTCGAGGGTGGAGGCGGCGGCAAGGGGGACGACCTCATCGCCCACAACGAGCCCGGGCAAGGGGCCATCCGGTCCGCTGAAGGAGCACAGGCGCATCGGCCGCTATCCTAGGCACCTGCCGCGCGAGGGTGCGGCCTCATTTACAGCGGTAGGAGACACGCACCATTCCCACGCGGCCCGATGATGCCCGCGGCGCCGGTAATCCGCGCGCGCGCCAGCGCTACTCAGATGCAGCCCGAGCAGCCGCCGACCCGCTCGTGCGGGGGCTCGTGCGGGCGGGTGTGACCCCGAACGCGATCACCATCTTTGGCTTCGCAGGCGCCGTTGCCACGGCTGTGCTCGTGGGCTTCCAGCAGTGGATCGTGGCCGGCATCGTGTTTGTCATCGGTTCCGTCAGCGACATGTTTGACGGGTCGGTGGCGCGCATGACCGGAAAGGCCACGCGCTTCGGGGCGTTCCTCGACTCGTCGCTCGACCGCCTGGGTGAAGGCTTTGTGCTTGGCGGAATCGGTGTTGCGCTGGCGCGCGAGGGATCGACCTGGGCCGTGGGTATGACCTTCGCGGCACTGGCCGGATCGTTTCTGGTGTCGTACACGCGTGCCCGTGCCGAGGGGCTGGGGGTCGACTCCAACAAGGGCGGCCTGATGAGCCGTACTGAGCGCCTGGTGCTGGTCGGCGCCGGGATCTTCTTCGGCGGTGTAGGGCCCGTACTCGAGATCGTGGTGACAATCCTCGCCGTCGGCACATTGGTGACTGTCGCCCAGCGCCTTTCCTACGTACACTCCACACTTCGGGATGCCGATGGCACGCCCGACGACAGGTAACCGAAGGGGAGACCCCAACACGTGAGCAAGACTGTCAACGTCGCCATTATTGGTGTGGGCAACTGTGCCTCGTCGTTCGTTCAGGGCATTCAGTTCTATAAGGACGCCAACGAGACCGACTTCATCCCGGGCCTGATGCACACGGTTCTGGGCGGGTACCACGTCCGCGACATCAACTTCACGGCGGCGATCGACATCGACGCCCGCAAGGTGGGGACCGACCTCTCCGAGGCCATCTTCAGCGAGCCGAACAACACGATCAAGCTCGCCGACGTCCCGAAGACCGGCATCACCGTCGCTCGCGGCATGACCCATGACGGGCTGGGGAAGTACCTCTCCGAGATCATTGAGAAGGCCCCGGGCGAGACCGCCGACATCACGGGCCTCCTCAAGGAGACCAAGACTGACGTGGTGGTGTCATACCTCCCGGTGGGCTCCGAGCAGGCCACCAAGTGGTACGTGGAGCACATCCTCGCCGCCGGTTGCGGCTTCGTGAACTGCGTGCCCGTTTTCATCGGCCGCGAGCACTACTGGCAGGAGCGCTTCCGCGAGGCCGGCGTGCCCATCGTGGGTGACGACATCAAGAGCCAGGTCGGTGCGACCATCGTGCACCGCCAGCTCACCCGCCTTATGCGCGAGCGCGGCGTGCGCCTCAAGCACACCACCCAGCTCAACTTCGGTGGCAACACCGACTTCCTCAACATGCTCGAGCGTGAGCGCCTTGAGTCGAAGAAGATCAGCAAGACCAACGCCGTGACGTCGATGCTCGACTACGAGATGGATCCGAAGGACATCCACATCGGTCCGTCGGACTACGTGCCATGGCTTACCGATCGCAAGTGGGCCCACATCCGCATGGAGGGCGAGGCCTTTGGCAACGTCCCCCTCAACATCGAGCTCAAGCTTGAAGTGTGGGACTCCCCGAACTCGGCCGGCGTCGTCATTGACGCCGTGCGCTGCTGCAAGGTGGCCATGGACCGCGGCATATCCGGCACCCTCGAGGGTCCGGCGGCGTACTTGATGAAGAGCCCGCCCATCCAGCATCCCGATGACGTGGCCCGCCAGATGACCGAAGCCTTCATTGACGGTACGGACAACTCCGCACTCCCCAAGTAGCTCCGGGGACGACATGAAGGACCCGACGGGGGGAGCACGCATGGCGCGCTCCCCCCGTCGTCATTAGGCTCGCGGTGATGGATGAACCAGTTCTTCGCATCGCCCTGATCTCGCCCCACGCGTTTCCGCCCGGCGACGATGTCGGGCGGGCCGTGCAGGCCGAGGCCGATGCACTCGCCAGACGCGGTCACGCGGTGACCATCCTCGCCCCCGGCACCGGGCGCGCAGCCGTGGATGCGGGGCGCCGGCGCATTGATGCCCTCGAGGTGGGCGATGGCGATGCGATCTCGCCAGCCCCCGGCGCCGAGCCGCTGTTCGTGGCCACCTCCCGGGCGCTTCGCAGCGCCGGCCCCGGGCGACGGCTCGGTGGCCCCATCGACGCGGCGTCGGGCCTGGAGGTGGCGCTCAGCATGGGCCGGTTCGATGTGGCCCACCTGCACGAGCCCCTGGCCCCGAGCCCAGCCCTCAACGCGCTTCGGCACGCCACCGGGGTGCGTGCGGTCACGTTCCACCGCACTGCCCCACTCGCGGGCGTCGCATTTGTGCGCCCTCTGGTGGACCGCGCGTTGGATCAGGCCGACATACGGGTGGCCGAATCAGATGCCGCGCGGCACGTGCTTCAGGGCGTACTGCCGGGTGAATACGCAGTGGTGCCGCCCGGCGTGGCAGAGGGCCTGTTCGGACCGCCCTCCGATACTCCCGGCATCGTCATCGTGGCCCGGGAGCGCGAGCGAACAGGGCTGCGCTTCGCCCTCCGGGCGCTCATCGGGATCGACCCTCATGCCATCGGGCGCATTACGGTGCTTGGTCCGCCCGATGCCCCATGGCGCACACGAAATGCCGTACCGAAGGTGCTGCGCGAGATCGTGGATGTCATTCCTGACACCGGACCCGTCTCGCGCGCCGAGGCGCTCCGCCGCGGTCGTATCGCCCTGCTGCCCACGGCCGAGGATGCCACTGGCCCGGCCCTCCGCGAGGCGATGGCAGCGGGTCTGGCAGTTGTGGCATCGCGATGCCCAGAGGCAGACGACCTCATCGGCACCGATGCTGGGCTCGTTGTGCAGCCATTCTCGGGCGATGCATGGGCAGATGCGGTGCGGTCCCTTACGGCTGCACCCGAGCGCGTGGTGGCGCTGGGCGCAGCCGCCCGGGCACGGGTGGGTACACGCACCTGGGATGACGTGGCCGCCGATCTGGACCTCCTCTACCGCGACGCGGGCAACCGTCACGAACACGATGCTCCGAGCGCGCCGGTGTTTGCCGACCTCCGCATACGGACAGGCCCGGGATTGGCGCCGGCCGACCTGGTGGCGATGGCGCTGGATCGGGGAGTGCGCATCGTTGCCATCGCTGCGCCCGGGGGCATCGAGCCCGCTCTTGCGGTGCTGCGCGCGGCGCCCGATCGACTTCAGGTGATCGTGGGGCAGGAGATCACCACCCGTGACGGCGTGATCGTTGGCCTCTTCCTGACCTCACCGGTGCCCGACGGGCTGGCCCTTGCCGACGCCCTCGCGCGGGTGCGCGATCAGGGTGGCCTCACCATGGCACCGCACCCCGATGGCGGCGTGGCCCCACCGGCGGAGGCCCTGCGGGCATGCCGGGACCTCATCGACTGCCACGAGGGGCTCACGCCGGCACGCCCTGCAGCGCAGGCCACCGAGTCGGCATTGCTGCTGCGGCGCACGGGACTTGTGGTCAGCGCAGGCAGTGGAGCAACCCGGCCCGACGAGATCGGCACCGCAGGCGTGATGATGCGACCATTCGTGGGACCGGACGACTTTCTGGAGGCTCTGGGCGATGCCCGCCCGGTCCGCAGGCGACGCGGCCTTCGCGCTCGGACCCCGCGTTCCTCGCGCAGGATCTCGCAGCAGAACTGAACCCTGCAACGCGGGATGCGAGCTGCCGGCAGGACTCAATGGCCATGCCGGGGAAATGACCTCTCGCTGATGACCGCCGAGCCCACCGCCACGCCGCAGCCCGATGACCCCGGGACCAGCGGCACCCGAGCAGTCCCGCGCATCGAGGATGCGTACCTCGACCGTGCCATTCGCGAGGTGCACCTGCTCGAAGAGCGCATGGATGCATGCCCGGGATGCGCAAATGCCGGAACCTTCCCCGTGAAGGCATCCGGCTCACCGACCGCCGACGTGATGCTCATCAAGTGGCAGTCAGCGCTGGCCGAGCGCCAGGAGGGCGTGTCGTTCTTCGGCCGCTCCGGCGACGCCATTCGCCGCAGTGTGGAACGGCTCGGCGTTGACCCGTCGGTGCTTTACGGCACCCTGGTGCTCAAGTGCCCGCACTCCGCAGGAACGGAACCGGTGGACGAGGACCTCGAGTGGCTGGCCGAGGAGATCCGCATCGTGCGGCCCCGGCTGATCGTGGTGATGGGCGACCGCACCCGGCGTGCCATCGATTCGCTGAAGGTGCCCATGTCTGAGCCGCTCCCCGCGGAAATGGGCTCGGTGGCGCGGTGGACCCCAGCCGTTGAGGCCCTGGTTGTGCCCGACATTGACGATTCGATGGACGAGCAGGACGCCAAGCGCCAGTTCTGGGCCGACTTCCGTGCCCTGGGCGACTGGTACGCAGCCGAACCCCCGTACTGATCCCGGCGGGGTGAGGGCAGGGCCGACCTATGAGTCGGCGCGGGTGAAGCGGGCAACCGCCTCGATGTGCGGCGTCTGGGGGAACATGTCCACCGGGCGCACCCACTCCAACTGGTAGCCACCGTCGACGAACCGCTTGGCGTTGTCCGCAAAGGTGGCGGGCTGGCATGACACATACACCAGGGTCTTCGGCGCGAGTTCAATGATTCGCCTGCATGCGCCGCCCGATAGGCCCCCGCGCGGAGGGTCGATGATCGCGACATCGGGCTCGGGCAGCTGGCCACGGTGCTCGCGCAGCACCACCCGCACATCACCCGCCATGGCGGTGTGATTGGTGATTCCGTTGCGCTCCGCGTTGCCGCGCGAATCCTCAACGGCCTCGGGCACCATCTCGATGGCCACCACCTGCTTGCACAGGCGGCCAAGCGCCACCCCGATGCTGCCCACACCGCTGAAGAGGTCGTAGAGCACCTCGCCGCCGGTGAGTCCCGCGGCCTCCGCAGCCCGGCGGTACAGGTGGCCGGTCATGCCTGAGTTGGTCTGGAAGAACGATGCAGCGGAGAGGCGCAGCGTGACCGGGTGCCCCGGCTCCACCTCCACCTGCTCCTCGATCCAGTCCCGGCCCCACACGGTGCGTGACGGAAGGCCCTGGGTGGTCTCCGACACACCGTCGTTGATCGCGTGGACGATTCCCACAAGGCCCGGCACATCATCGGGAAGCCGGTTGGCCAGCAGGTCAACCAGATCGTCGGCACCGGAGGCGGTCACGATGGTCACCAGCAGCTGGCCCGTGAACACGCCCTCACGTACGACCACATGGCGCAGCACACCCTCATTGGTGCGCTGGCTGTACGGCGGGATTCTGCAATCCACGGCCCATGCGCGCACAGCCTCGCGTGCGACGTTTCCCGCCGCGGTGGCGAGCATGCACGGGTTGATGTCCACAACCTCGTCCCAGCGCCCGCGACGATGGAACCCCAGCACCAG
>CANJMX010000098.1 GCA_947475125.1 Actinomycetota bacterium | reverse complement strand
GGCGATGACCTCATCCACCGAGAGGTCACCGGACTTCAGGTCCTTCTTCAGCTTCGCACGTAGCGAACGGATCTCATTTGCCCGGCGCAGGGCGTCGAGGCGCTGGTCGAGCGAGCGCTGCGGCGTCTGTGCCGTCTTTGGAGGAGTCGCCATCAGGAGTCAGCGTACCCACGCGGCACCGCCCAAAGCAACCCGCCCGATGACACGGATTTCGATGACGAAGTTCGCTCGCAGCAGGTGAGTGTTGTGGAATCAGCTCGTGACGAGGTCCTGCAGTGCCACGGGCACCACGCGCGCGGGGTCAACTCCCAGCGACTGCGACGCGGCCTCGGCTGCCTCCATCGTGGTGATGCACGGCACCCCCGCGCGCACGGCGGCGCGGCGGATTGTTGCGCCATCGGCGCGATCCCCGCGACCGCTTGGTGTGCACACCACCATGGCGACCTCACCGCCGAGAATGAGATCAGCCACGTGTGGTGGACCATCGGCAACCTTGTTGACTTCACGAACCGGCAGCCCGGCAGCCGCGATGATCCGCGCGCTCCCCCCGGTGGCCACGATGTCGAATCCGGCATCGATGATGCGCGCCGCGAGCGCCGCGAGCTTGGGCTTGTCTTCGTCACGAACCGACAGGAACACCGTCCCCGACCGCGGCAGCGCCTGACGTGCTCCCCGCTGCGCCTTCGCGAAGGCCTCGGTGAACGTGTCGCCGATACCCATCACCTCGCCAGTGGAGCGCATCTCGGGTCCGAGCACCGGATCGGCCCACGGGAAGCGGGCAAAGGGCAGGACCGCCTCCTTCACCGCCACGTGCTTCATGGGATTGCCCACGGGGAGCCCGAGATCTGCGATGCGCTCGCCCAGCATGAGGCGCACGGCGTGGTGCACGATGGGTACCCCCGTTGCCTTGGCAACAAAGGGCACGGTGCGCGACGCACGGGGATTGGCCTCGATCACATACGCGGTGCCATCACGCAACGCGAACTGCACGTTGAGCAGCCCCCGCACCCCGATGGCCTCGGCCAGCATCGCGGCCTGGCGCCTGACGTCGGCCACCGACTCGGGCGTCATGCCCTGGGGCGGCAGCACGCAGGCGGAGTCGCCCGAGTGCACACCGGCCTCTTCCACGTGCTCCATCACCCCGGCGATCCAGGTGTCGTTGCCATCGGACAACGCGTCGACGTCGATCTCAACGGCGCCGGCGAGGAACCGGTCCACCATCACAAGCCCGTGGGGCTTCTCCTTCACCAGCCATGCCTTGAGCTCGTCTGGTCCCGACACAATCGCCATGGCACGTCCGCCAAGCACGTAGCTCGGGCGCACAAGCGCGGGATATCCCACCTGCTCCGCGGCTGCCAGCAGATCCGCCTCGCCCTCGGCCATCGCCCACGGCGGAGCCTTCAGCCCGAGGTCGCCCAGTAGAGCGCCGAAGCGTCCGCGGTCCTCGGCCATGTCGATCTGGTCGGGAGAGGTGCCGAGCACGGGAATGCCGCGCTCCGACAGCGGCCGCGCCAGCCGGAGCGGCGTCTGACCGCCCAGCTGCGCGATGACGCCCACGGGGCGCTCGGCCTCGCAGATATCCAGCACCGCGTCGATGGTGACCGGCTCCATGTAGAGGCGGTCGCTCACGCCGTGGTCGGTGGAGACCGTCTCGGGGTTGCAGTTGATCATGATGGCCGCGTAGCCCAATTCCTGGGCGGTCATGGCCGCGTGCACGCAGCAGTAGTCGAACTCGATGCCCTGCCCGATGCGATTGGGGCCCGACCCCAGCACCACCACCGATGGCTTGCCGAGCGGAGTCACCTCACCCTCGGTGCCGTAGGTGCCGTAGAAGTACGGCGTGACGGCCGCGAACTCGGCGGCACAGGTGTCCACCTGGCGGTACGACGGACGCACACCCAGCGCACGGCGGTGGTCGCCCACCTCAACCTCGGTGGTCTGTGTGCGCGCCGCGATGTCACGGTCGGTCAGGCCCGTACGCCGTGCCTCAAGCATGAGGTCGGCATCAATGGCGTCAAGCGAATCGGGAAGGTCCTCCCCCGCCTGCGCGAGCGCGACGATCTCGTTCGTGAACCATCGATGCACCCCCGTGGCCACGTGGAGATCCTCAGCGGACGCGCCCCTGCGGGCGGCCCACAGCATGAGATCAAAGCGATCCCATGATGGCTTCTCCAGACGCTCCAGGGCATCGGCCACCGAGGTGGGCTCGTCGAGCCGGGCATCCAGTTCGCGGGCCGACATTGCCTTGCCGAAGGCCTCGCCGAACGTGCGGCCAAGAGCAAGCACCTCACCCACGCTCTGCATGAATGTGGAGAGTGGCACCCGGGCCTCGGTGAGCTTCTCAAATGCGAAGCGGGGCACCTTGACCGCCACGTAGTCGAGCGTGGGCTCAAACGACGCCGGCGTGACTGCCGTGATGTCGTTGGGCAACTCGTCGAGTGTGTAGCCAATCGCCAGGCGCGCGGCGATGCGGGCGATCGGAAATCCCGTGGCCTTGGACGCGAGGGCCGACGACCGCGACACCCGCGGGTTCATCTCGATTACCACCATGTCGCCCGTGGCGCGGTTGAGGGCGAACTGCACGTTGGCGCCGCCGGTCTCAACACCAACCGCGCGCACCACCTGAATGGCGGCGTCACGCAGCATCTGCTGCTCGTGGTCGTCGAGGGTCATCGCCGGGGCCACCGTCACGGAGTCGCCCGTATGCACACCCATTGGATCGATGTTCTCGATGGTGCACACGATCACCGCGTTGTCGTTGCGGTCGCGCACCACCTCGAGCTCAATCTCGTCCCAGCCGGTGACCGACCGCTCCATCAGCACCTGCGAAATGGGGCTCGCCGCAAGGGCGTTTGTGGCCACGATCTCGAGGTCGTCGGGCGTAAGCGCCACTCCCCCGCCCTCTCCACCGAGGGTGAATGCCGGGCGCAGGATGATGGGGTACCCGAGTTCCAGCGCCGCGGCGCGGGCCTCGTCGAGGGTTGTGGCGATGCGACTGTCGAGCACCGGTACGCCCACCTCGCGCATGCGCTTCTTGAACAGGTCGCGGTCCTCGGCGCACTCGATCACGTCAACGTCGGCACCGATCAACTCCACGCCATGGCGTTCGAGCACGCCGGCCTTGGCGAGGTCGATTGCCAGGTTGAGCGCGGTCTGTCCGCCAAGCGTGGGCAGGAGGGCGTCGGGGCGTTCCCTGATGATGATGCTCTCGACCGACGCCACGTCGAGCGGCTCGATGTAGGTGCGGTCGGCCACGCCGGGGTCGGTCATGATGGTGGCCGGGTTCGAGTTGACCAGCACCACCCGGTAGCCCTCGTCGCGAAGGGCGCGGCACCCCTGGGTACCTGAGTAGTCGAACTCACCCGCCTGGCCGATGACGATGGGGCCGGACCCGAGCACCATGATGGTCTTGAGGTCAGTGCGTGCCGGCATCAGGCAACCACCCGATCGCGAAAGGAGCGGAACAGGTAGGCCGCGTCATGTGGCCCCGGCCGGGCCTCGGGGTGGTACTGCACCGATGCGGCCAGTAACTCGGGCGCCGCCAGACCCTCCACCGAGCCGTCGAAAAGGCTGGTTCGGGTGACCTGCACGCCGTCCGGCAGCGAATCGGCTGCCACTGCGTATCCATGGTTCTGCACGGTGATCTCCACCACTCCATCCTCTGCCCGCTGAACGGGGTGATTGGCGCCACGGTGTCCGAACGGCAACTTCTCCGTGCGCAGCCCAAGGGCATGGGCCAGCATCTGATGGCCAAGGCAGATGCCGAACAGCGGAACCTGCCCCAGCACGCCCCGCACGGCCTCAATGACCGGGGTGACTGCAGCCGGGTCACCGGGCCCGTTGGAGATGAACACCCCGTCGGGGCCAAGGGCGAGGATCTCATCCGCCGTGATCCCGGCGGGTACCACCTCAACGCGCATCCCGGCTCCGGCGAGTCCGCGCAGGATCCCCTCCTTCATACCGCAATCCACGGCCACGATGCGTGGGCCATCGTCGCCCATCGTGCGGGCAACCCCGGCTGCCTCTGACGCGAGGTCGCGGCCGTCGAGCGACGGGTGTTCGCGCACCAATGCCAGAAGCTCCTCAGCGCCCATCTCGGTGCTCACCCCGCCGCGCATGGCGCCGTTGTCGCGCAGGTGGCGCACAAGGCGTCTGGTGTCGGCGTCCTCCACCGCCACCACGCCCTGCGCGATGAGCCACGACCTGAACCCCGTGGTGCCCGCCACCCCCGGGGAGTCGCCGATACGCGTGGCGATGACCGCCTCTGGCCACACACGCGGGCTCTCGAGACACCGGTCACCCGTGCCGTAGTTCCCGATCATCGGAGCGCTGAAGGTGAGGATCTGCCCCATGTACGACGGGTCGGTGACCGCCTCCTGGTACCCATTCATTCCCGTGGTGAACACCATCTCGCCAAGCGCGGTGCCGCGCGCACCTGCCGCGCGTGCGGGCAGTACCAGCCCGTCTTCCAACACGATGACGGCGCTCATCGGACCAGCGCCGAGATCGCCTTGAACTCCGGACCGCCCGCTTGGCCAAGCATCTCGAACAACACCATCTCGGCCGATGTCACATGGGCCCCGGCCCGGGCCGCCTTCGCGAGCCCTGCATCGCGGTTGGCGGAGGTGCGCGAACTCACGGCGTCAGCTGCCACGTGCACCGACGCGCCGCGCGAAAGCAGGTCATGCACCGTCTGGTTGACGCACACGTGGGCCTCAATGCCGCACACCACCCAGGTCTCGCACCGGGCAGCGTCGTAGGCCTCTTCAAACCCCTCCACCCCGCATGCCGAGAACCGGGTCTTCTCGATGACCGGCGTGCCCTCGGGCAGACGCTCAGCAAGCTCGGGCACCGTGTGGCCGAGCCCCTTCGGGTACTGCTCGGTGACGATGACCGGGCGATTCATCACACCGAAGCCCTCCGCCAGCAGCCCGCAGTTGGCCACCACGGAGTCGAAGCCGTCGATGACGGGTCGGAATGCATCCTGGACGTCGATGATGATGAGGCCCGCGTCGTCGCGATGGGCCAGTGCGGGGTGGCGGATGCTCACGCGTTCCTCCTGTAGACGTCCTGGCCACCGGCAAGGGTCATCACGACCTGCCCGGTGAGTTGCATGCCGACAAACGCCGCGTTGGTTGATTTGCTCGCGTACGGCCGCTCGCCCACCACATCGGTGGCCGCAAGATCGACAACAGCGAGGTCGGCCCGTGCGCCATCCGCCAGTGTGGGCACCGGCAGGCCGAAGATGCGCGCGGGGTTGGTGCTCATGCGCAGCACCAGGGCGGCAAGGTCCATTCGGCCACCCACCACAAGTTCGGTGTGGCAGGCCGCGAAGGCGGTCTCCAGCCCGATCACACCGAAGGGCGCTGCCGCGAACGGGTTCTCCTTCTCATCCGCCGGGTGCGGTGCGTGGTCGGTGGCGATGCAGTCGAGCGTCCCGTCGATGAGCGCCTCGATGAGCGCCTCCCGGTCGTCCGACCCACGCAGTGGCGGGTTCATCTTGAACTTGGCCGGGTCAGGGTCGTCACCCACCACCTGATCGGTGAGCAGCAGGTGGTGTGGCGTGACCTCAGCGGTCACGGACACCCCACGGGCCTTGGCGAGGCGGATCTCCTCCACCGTCTCGCGTGCGGACACGTGACAAATGTGGATGCGGGCCCCCTCATACGCTGCCAATGAGCAGTCGCGCGCCACCTGAACCGCCTCC
>CANJMX010000097.1 GCA_947475125.1 Actinomycetota bacterium | reverse complement strand
CGCAGCGGCAAGTTGAGGGGCGGTCTCACCGATCAGATGCGCGGTATCAACCACCCCGCGCGCGGCCTCTGCCAAATCGTCAAAGGGGGTGCCCTTGCTGCTGCCGCCGGCGATGAGGATGACCCGGTCAGGGTAGGCGTCGAGCGCCGCGATGGCGGCGGCCGGGTTGGTGGCCTTGGAGTCGTTGACGTAGGTGACGCCGCCCGCCACCCCCACCACTTCAAGGCGATGAGGCACACCGGCGAATGACGCCAGCCCGGCGGCGATGGCCGCGGCCGTGAGCCCGGCGTGAGCCGCCATCGCGGCCGCGGCCATCACGTTCTGGCGATTGTGTGTGCCCCGCAGCGGAATCTCATCCCAGCCCGCGATGCGGCCAAGACCCGACACGTGCAGGCCGTCCTGCCCCCACGCCACGGCATCGTCACCCGGTACCCCAGAGGCCACGACGCAACGGGCGGGCGCAGCACCGGGTGAGGCCTCGCCCTGCGGCAGGATTGCCAGATCGCCCGGCTGCTGGTGTGCAAACAGATTGTGCTTGGCAGCCGCGTATGCGGCCAGATCGTCGTACCGGTCCAGATGGTCCGGGGTGACATTGAGCAGCACGGCCGCCCGGGGGCGGAACGAGCACACGTCCTCCAGTTGAAATGACGAGCACTCCACCACGAGCCATGCAGCAGCGTCCACCTGCCCCGCGAGTCCGGCGAGTGGCGTGCCCTGGTTGCCGCATGCCACTGCCTCGAGCCCACCCGAACGAAGAATGTGCGCCAACAGTTCGGTGGTGGTGGTCTTGCCGTTTGTCCCGGTGATGCCCATGAGGCGGTTTGGAAGCGCGTGCGACGCCAACTCGATCTCGCTCCACACCGGAGTGCCGGCCGCATACGCCGCGGCGAGCGGGGGTGCCTCGCGGGGCACCCCCGGGCTTCGCACAACCAGGTCGCTCTCCACCGGTTCGTCCCACGGGCTTCGCACCTCGATACCCGCCGCCCGCAGCTCGGTGCCATCAATCTGCAGGCGGTCCACGCCCACCACCTGCCACCCCTCGGCGGCGAGGAGCAGCGCAGATGCCCGGCCGGACCTGCCGAGGCCCACCACCAGCGCACGGCCGGGTGCGGGGAGTGCCGGGCTCATGTGGGCAGCGTGCGGAAGAAGAGCGTGAAGCCGATGGCCGCAAACACGAGCGCGATGAGCCAGAACCGCACGATGATCTTGGTTTCGCTCCACCCGGCCATCTCGAAGTGATGGTGTACCGGCGCCATGAGAAACACCCGGCGGCGCGTGCGCTTGAACACGAGCACCTGAATGAGTACCGAAAGCGCCTCGATCACAAATACGCCGCCCACGAAGATGAGCAGGAACTCGGTCTTGGTCATCACGGCGAGCGCAGCGATGGCGCCGCCCAGCGCGAACGACCCGGTATCGCCCATGAACACCGACGCGGGGTATGAGTTGAACCACAGGAATCCCACGCACGCACCCATAAGCGTGGCCGCGAAGATGGCCATGTCGCGCTGCCCCGTCACCACGAAGGTCATGCCGATGTAGGCCAGAAGGGCGATCGCCATGGTGCCTGCAGCAAGGCCATCGAGGCCGTCGGTGAGGTTGACCGCGTTGGTGGCACCGGCCAGCACCAGCAGCACCAGAATGCCGAAGGCGATGGGCCCGATCTCGAACGACGCACTTCGCACGATATGCAGGTCGATGGTGGTGGGAATACCCACCACCCGCACTGCGATGACCGAGAGCACGATGGCCACCACCACGAGGGCGATCATCTTCCACCGGCCCGAGAGCCCAAGCGACCGCTTCTTCACGATCTTCATCCAGTCGTCCACAAAGCCGATGGCCCCACACGCGAGCGTGGTGAAGAGCACGGTCATGGCGGCAGTGCTGCGCGACGAGAGAATGAGGAAGGGGATGGCCATGGCCAGCAGAATGAGCAGGCCCCCCATCGTGGGAGTGCCCTGCTTCTCGGCGTGCCCCTCGGGGATCTCGCCCTGCGGACGGATGAATTGCCCCACCTCGTGGTCACGCAACCAGCGGATAAACCTGGGGCCCAGAAACAGCATGAGCATGACGGCGCCGATGGCGGCGATCAGTACGCGCGGCACGGGTTAGGCCTCCCGCTCCCGGATGGCGCGCGCCACGCGCTCCATCGCCATACCGCGGGAGCCCTTGACCAGCACCACGTCGCCGGGCTCGATGAGCGCGGGCACTCCGGCCACGGCGTCGTCGGTAGTGGCGAAGAGGGCGCTCGCAACGCCGTCTGCACCGTCCGGGTACGACGCGGCGCGCGCACCCACGGCGATCACGAGGTCAACACCCAGACGGGCGGCCTCCTCGCCCACCTCGCGGTGAAAGCGGGCCTCATCGGGCCCGAGTTCCAGCATATCGGCCATCACGGCCACGTGGCGGCCCTCGCGCCGGCACAGGTCGGCAAGTGCGGCGCCCATCGCCGGGGGGTTGGCGTTGTAGCAATCCTCGATGAGCACGCCACCACCCGGCAGCGGGTACTCGATGCCCCGCATGGCGGAGCGCAGAAGATGAACCTGGGTGCCAGCGGCAGGGGGCGTACCGAGCGCGGTGGCCACGGCGACGGCCGCTGCCATGTTGCGTCGCTCCCACGCCTTGAGGTCGCCGAGGTCGAGGTCGATGGCCGGCTCGTCGCCAAAGCGCACCACGCTCACGCCCTCGGGCAGCGAATCCACAAAGGCGCTCAGATGGATGTCGTCGTCGGGGATGACCGCAAATCCGCCCGGATGGAGAGCGCTCAGGATCTCTGCCTTTGCGGCGGCGATTGCCTCGATGGTTCCCAGCAGTTCGAGATGCACGGGGCCCACGGAGGTGATGACCGCCACATCGGGTGGCGCCAGCACGGCCAGCTCGGCGATCTGACCAGGGCCCCGCATGCCCATCTCAATTACCGCCACCTCGGCGTCAGCGGGCAGCCCGAGGATGCTGAGCGGCACGCCCACCTCGGTGTTGCGATTGCCCGGCGTGCAGGCCACCCGTACTCCGGCGGCACGAAGCACCGCGCCCACGCTGTCTTTGGTCGAGGTCTTGCCGTATGAGCCCGTGACGCCCACCACCCGCGCACCCAGGTGCTGGAGCGCACCGCGCCCGATGAGCCCCAGGGCCTCAATCGGATCGCCGGCGAGCAATACGGCGGCACCGGTACGCGCCAGATCGTCCCCCACCTCTGACCACGCCTCGGGGCCCACCAGCACAGCGACCGCACCCTGGGCGATGGCATCTGCCGCGTGCAGACCGCCGTCCACGTTTTCGCCCGAGACACCCACAAACAGGCAACCGGGCACCACGTCACGCGAGTCGGCAGTCGCACCCTCCACCATCACGTCGTCGTCGCCTGCGACCAGCGTGATCCCGCCCCACTCGATGATGTCCCGCAGCGCAAGCCTCATGCGGCCCGCCTGGTGCCGAGCACCTCACGCGCCACCTGGCGGTCGTCGAACGGAGTGACCACGCCAGCCACCTCCTGGCCCGACTCGTGCCCCTTGCCGGCGATCACCACGACGTCACCCGGGCGCGCCGCGTCAATTGCCGTGGCAATGGCCAGCCGGCGATCGGCCTGCACCAGCAGGTCGGCCGGGCCCTGCCCCGCACCCGCGACGATCTGCTGGATGATGGCGTCGGGGTCCTCGCTGCGCGGGTTGTCGGAGGTGACGATGCACACATCCGACAGTGCGCGGCCGATGGCCCCCATCTGCGGGCGCTTTCCGGTGTCGCGGTCGCCCCCGCAGCCAAAGAGCACGATGAGGCGTCCGTCGCCTGCCAGATCGCGTGTGGTGCGCAGCACGTTCTCGAGCGAGTCGGGTGTGTGTGCGTAGTCCACGAGCACCTGAAATGGCTGGCCCATGTCGATGGGCTCAAGCCGCCCCGGCACTCCCTGCACCAATGAGATGCCCCGGGCCACGGCCGTGTGGTCGAGGCCCAGCAACTCACCCATCGCCACCACGCCCAGCACGTTCTCAACGTTGAAGCGCCCCCGGAGCGGGCTCTCGATGTGAAGCGCCCCACGGGGAGTCCTCACCGTGGCCGTGAATCCCTGCGCGGTCATCTCGAGTACCTCGGGGGTGACATCTGCGTGGGGGGCGTCGATACCGAAACCCAGCAGCCCCAACTCGTCGGCCAGGCGCCGGCCGGCGGGGTCGTCGAGGTTGACCGCACCCGGCGGGTTCGCCCCCTCGCCGTCGGGGCGGGCAAACAGCAGCCGTTTGGCCTGGAAGTACGACTCCTCGTCCCCGTGGAAATCGAGGTGATCGCGTGTGAGGTTTGTGAAGATGGCTGCGGCGAAGTGGATGCCCGCAACGCGGTGCTGGGCAAGCGCATGTGATGACACCTCGATGGCACAGGCGGTGTCGCCCGAATCACGCATGCGGGCAAGCAGCCCCTGAGTCTCAGTGCTCTCGGGTGTGGTGTGCGTGGGCACCGACGAGCGGCCGCCGATGCGGATCTCAACCGTGCCAATGACCCCGCACTGCATTCCCGCGGCCTCGAGTACCGCGTGCGCCAGATACGCGCTGGTGGTCTTGCCATTGGTACCGGTGATACCCACCACGGTCATCTTCGCGGAGGGGTCACCCTCCATCACTGCCCCCATGAGCGCCATTGCGACCCGGGAGTCGGGCACAAGCACCTGAGGCACCGGAAGGTCAAGTGCGCGCTCAACCACAAGCGCCGACGCGCCACGCGTGACGGCATCCGCTGCGAAGTCGTGGCCATCGGCGCGCCCGCCCACGAGGCAGGCGAACAGGTCGCCCGGCCCGACATCAGCGGAGCGGTATCTGATGGCCGCGACATGCGTTGTCGCGGCCGCGTCGGCAGCAGCGGGAACGTCACGGCCGCCCGGTGCCAGCAGACGCGCGTCGTGCACGCCGCCGGTCAGGTCGATGAGCCTCATCCGGATGGCCACGTTACCAGCGGCCCCGGAAACACCGGTCAGGGGGCGATGTGCAGGTGTTGCAGGGCGAACTGAGCGATCTGCTCGAAGGCCGGAGCCGCCACCTGCCCGCCGTAGTAGCTGCCGTTGGTGGGCTCATCCACCATGACGGCGACCACGATGCCCGGGCGCGTCGCGGGTGCGTACCCCACAAACGACGCCACGTAGCTCTCGATGTACTTGCCGGTCTTCGGGTCGATCTTGTTGGCGGTGCCGGTCTTGCCGCCCACGGTGTAGCCCGGGATCTTGGCTTCATTGCCCGTGCCGTCATCGCTCACCACCTTCTGCAGCATGATGTTGACCTGCTCGGCCGACTTGGCGCTGATGACCTGCTGGCCGCGAGGATGCGTGGGCACCGTGTTTCCGACGCGCTTGATGAGGTGCGGCGGCACCATGCGCCCGCCGTTGGCGATAGCGCCGTAGGCCTCCGCGATCTGGGCGATGGTCACGGCCACGCCCTGCCCGATGGGGATGTTGAGGATCGACGTCCCCGACCACTCATTTGTGGGGAGCACGATGCCCGACACCTCACCTGGGTAGTCGATGCCTGTCTTCGCGCCGAACCCAAACTGCTGGATCCAGTGCTGCAGCTGCGTGGTGCCGAGTTTCTGGGCGATCTTCACCGTGCCCACGTTGCTGGAGTTCTGCAGAATCTCCTCGGTGGTCCACGCGACCGACGGGCGGTAGTGCGACTCCTTGAGGGTGCGGTCGTACAGGGTGAGCGTCTCGGGCAGGTCGAACATGGTGTCGCGGGTCACCACGCCGTCCTCAATGGCTCCGGCAACCGCCACGAGCTTGAACGTGGACCCGGG
>CANJMX010000096.1 GCA_947475125.1 Actinomycetota bacterium | reverse complement strand
CTGCACCGAGGCCACAACGGGCAGTGGCGGCGTGGCAAATCGCGCCGCAAGAGCGATACGCGACGCCGCGGACAGGCTGATGACCGGCGGGTCGACATCCATACGGATGCGGCCCGCACCGAACGACATGTCGGACCCCGGGTCGCCCAGATCAAGCGCATCGCCCATGAGGAGCGACTTCGCCGACACCGGATCAAGTGGTGCGCCCGCCGCCCGACGGGCACCGATGAGCAGCGCGAGGGCACCCGCCGCGTTCGGCGCCGCGTTTGATGTTCCGCCCACCGACTTCGGTCCCGTGGCGGTGCTCACGCGCGTATTGGTAGGCGCGACCACATCGGGCTTCATGCGGCCATCGTCGGTTGGGCCGCGTGACGAATACGCCTTGAGGGCGTTGTTCGACCAGTCCACCGCGCCCACAGTGATGGCGCTCTCGGCATCGCCTGGCGTGGGCACGCTGCCGAACCCGGGATCACCCAGAGAATCAAGCATGACCTCGCGGGAGAACAGCGTCAGCTCATCGGCCGGCGGCGGACCGGCCGCCACGACCACGCGCAGACGGAAGGTCCCTCCAGTGGGCGACAGATAGTTGGTAATGCGCTCGGCCGATCGGGCACCTGTCAGCTGACTGTCGCGTGAACTGGCCACCTCGGTCCACGTTCCACCGGACTCGCGGTGGTCAAGGGCCAGGTCGAGATCGGTGATCTCGGCACCCTGGTCCTGGTTCCACGACAGCGCGAATGTGATGGGCGAGTTCACTGCGGCGTCGAACGTCCACTCCCCGGTCGTCGGCCAGTCGAGCATGTCGTCCTGAGTGGCATCCACCCACGGGCCCTGCCAGTGCTTCTCGGCGTAGTTGCCGGCGGAGTTCACCCAGTTGATCCCCGATGCACTCGCGCGATCAACGGCCTGCGCGGCATCTCCGGTGCCGTCGAACGGCCCTTCGAGGAAGCTGTTGCTGTGCACCACGATGTCGGGGCGGCGCTGGATCAGCCAATCCACCGCCGCCTGGAAGTCCTGCTCCGTGTGGTAATTGACGAACACGTAGGTGGCCTTTGGCGCGTAGTCATAGACCGTCTGCGCCACCAGCTCGCCGTGGTTGGTGAGGTTGCCATAGGCATTGCGCCCCGCGATGCCATACGCCGTGTCGAAGCTCTGCATCTGGAGCTGCGCGGCACCCGGCAGTTCTTTTGCGGCCTGGAGCGCCGGCATGCGCGTGCCACCGAAGCCCAGGTCGAGCACTGCGATGACAACGCCCTTCCCATCGTCAGCGAGAGGCCGGAGCGCGTCGGCCCCGATGCGCTCGATGCCCTCCGACAGCACCGGTGCGCCCTTCGACCCGCCCGGGGCAGCGGCCCCCGGGTCCTCTGGGTCGACGTCCGCATACGACGAAGGGGCGAGCGACGCGGCGGCGACGCCCGGAATGGCGCGAAGCAGCGGGATGCGCGCGCGCGAGGCAACCACCTGCAGATCGCGGCCGTTCCTGCGCACCACCCGGAGAGCCGATCGGCCGAGTGCCTGCTGCACGGCAGCGACCTGACCGGGGGCCGCAGTGATGCTGATGGGTGCAGGGGGCCGCGGGCGAACTGCGGCGAGTACAGGCGCGGTGCCGGTACCGGCCGCCAGCAGTGCGACGACCACGAGCGTGCCGCGCCTCATCGGCGCACCAACGTACGTCGGAACGTGGCGATATTGCCCGAGGCATCCTCAGCCACCACCTGGATGCGATGCCGTCCGGAACGAAGCGCCGCAACCCGATAGCGCGCCAGAGGCCCGGCCTGACGTCCGATCGCACGGCCATCCACACTGACGACAACCGAGGTCACCGTGCCGTCATCCATCGCGCGGGCCACAAGCAGGGGCTTCACGCCCCTGCCCACCGACACGCGCACCACGGGAGCGACGGCATCGACGCGCACCATTCCACTTCCGGTCGACGCATCCGGCCCCTTGGCACCGATGTCGCGTGCCCGGCCCAGCAGATCGGCGCGCAGCGTGGCGGTATCCATGGGCTGCCCCGCGACCATGCGCTGCTGGCGCAGCAGCGCAGCGGCGGCGGCCACGTGCGGTGTGGCCGCCGAGGTACCGGCGGTGCCCGGGAACGCCAGGTTCGCAGTGATGTAGGTGGGGCCCGTGATCTCGGGCTTCTGGCGGCCGTCCTCAGTGGGTCCGAACGACGAGTAGTCGGGCACGGCCATGTCCGACCATGCCGCTGCACCGACCGTGAGCGAACCGGCGGCGTCACCGGGGGTGGCCACGCTGCCGGCCGCAACGGCCGCGGCGCCGAACCCGACCGTGCGCGAGAAGACATCAATCGGTACCTGCCCACCGGTGGTCTGCCGCACCACCACGCGCCAGATGCCGCCGTCCACGGTCACCGGCGGGGTTCGATGCGTGGCGTCGGACAGCGCCACCTCAACGAACGTGCCGTCATCCAACTGGCGCTCCAGCGACACCGTGGCATTGACCCCATCGCTACTCCAGCCGATGCCAAACAACAGGGTCTCGTTGGGCTGCGGAGCGATTGGAATGACGGTGCCGACCGAGTCAGCCACTCCCCGCCAATGGCGCTTGGCGAAGTTGCCGGATGAGTTGATCCACAGCACGCCGGCCGCGGCAGCACGGTCCACTGCGCGGGCGAGCGGGCCGGTGCCGTCGAATGGGCCGCCGAGCATCGAGTTGGAATGGGTCACGATGGGAATGCCATTCGCGGTAATCCACTCCACCGCCTGCAGGAACTCGGCGTCGGAGTGGTAGTTCACCAGCACAAGATGCGCGCCCGGTGCGGCGTCGTGAAGGATCTCGGCCATGCGGGTGCCGTGTTCGGTGGGTATGCCGAGGGAGTCGCGGCCGGCGAGGCCATCGGTGGCGTCGAATGATCGGACGTCCATCTGGTCAACGGGCGGCAGCTCACCCATCATCACCGAGGTGTCGAGACCGACAAAGCCCTGGTCGAGGATGGCGACCGTCTGGCCCGATCCATCCACCCCATGCGCCCACAGCGCATCGGCTCCGATACGGAAGACGCCCTGCGACACAACTGCCTGGGCGCACGTTGCCGTGGCGGCCAGAACAATGGCGGCCACGATGCTCGCGAAACGGGGTGACATGCAGGCCGGGACCTAATCAGACCCGGCGGGCGTCACGCGAGAAGCCGGGCACGGGGGACCGTCACCGGGAGCACCACGCGGGTGCTCCCGGGTACGGGGAGAGCAGTTGCTACGAGAGGGTGGCGCTGCCGCCGGCCTCTTCGATCTGGGTCTTGATCTGCTCTGCCTCGTCCTTGGTCACACCCTCCTTGATGGCACCAGGGGCGCCATCCACGAGGTCCTTGGCCTCCTTGAGACCAAGGCCGGTGACTGCACGAACGACCTTGATGACCTGAATCTTCTTGTCGCCCGAACCCTCGAGCGTGACCGTGAAGGAGGTCTGCTCCTCGACGGCGGCAGCGGCAGCCGGTGCTGCAGCGGCCGGTGCTGCTGCTGCTGCGGCGCTCACGCCGAACGTCTCTTCGAGGGCCTTGATGCGCTCGGACAGCTCGAGAACGGAAATTGCCTTGAGCTCGTCAATCCACTCGTCAGTACTCATCGCCATGTCTTCAGTCTCCTTCAGTGGTCTCGTCGGCAGCCGGCTCGGCGTCCGCGGTGTGATCGGCTGCCGGCTGCTGCGCGGCGTCCGTGCTGTCGTCGGTGGCCGGAGTCTCCTCGGCCACAGGTGTGTCATCAGTCGTGTCGGCTGCGGGTGCCTCGGCCAGAGCGGCCGGGGTCTCCGGAGCGACGGGTGCCTCATCGGCGACCGGCGTGTCGGCTTCGGGTGCCTCGGCCAGAGCGGCCGGGGTCTCCGGAGAGACGGGTGCCTCGGAGGCGCGCTGGGCCTCGTATGCACCAAGTGCCCGGGCCAGGCCCGAGATGAGGCTGCCGAGTGCATTCGCCGTGCCCTGAATCGGGCTGGCGATGCCACTCACGAGGCGCGCGTAGAGCTCCTCGCGAGGCGGCAGGGCGGCGATCAGCTTGAGCTCCTCGCCCGAGATGGGGGCACCATCGAGGATGCCGCCCTTCATGGACAGGCGATCGTCCGATGCCTTGGCAAACGTGTGAATCGCCTTCGCGACGGCCGCGGCATCTCCGTCTGCCCATACAAGCGCGGTCTGCCCCACGAAATACTCGAGGAGCGTCTCCGAGCCCGCTTCGGCGCACGCGCGACGCGCGAGTGTGTTCTTGACGACCTGGAACTGGCCATTCGCCTCGCGCAACGTCGCACGCAGGTCGTCAACTTCACGGACGCTCAGGCCATGGAATCCCGTCGCAATGACGGTGTCAGTTGCGTTGAGGCGCTCCGCGATATCCGCGATGGCCTCCGCCTTCTGTTCCCTGTTCAGTTCCTCACCTCCTCGTCTCTCCGCCGTGCAAGGGCGGGGCGTCGGGAGGCGACACGGGGCGACATGCCCCGGCTGCTCCGTTGCTCCGTCCTCACACGGGTCGGGGCTCATGCCCCTGATTTACGGCGACCGGTTGGCCGCCCCCGTGATCTTCGGTCGGGTGCGTGTGGCGTGCGGCGGTCTAGGCCGTCGCCTCCTGCAGCAGGTCCGACGTGATGGCCGGGTCGAGATCGATCCCGGGGCCCATCGTCTGGGCGATGCTGATGGACTTGATGTACTTGCCCTTGGTCGCCGCCGGCTTGGCGCGCAGGATCTCTTCGAGCACCACGGCGTAGTTCTCGGTGAGCTGCTCCGCGGTGAAGGAGCGCTTGCCGATACCGAGGTGCACCGTTCCCGTGCGGTCGGTGCGGTACTCGACCTTGCCGCCCTGAATCTCGGCGACGGCCTTGGCCACGTCGAAGGTGACGGTGCCGGTCTTGGGGTTAGGCATCTTGCCCGAGGGGCCGAGCACGCGGCCGAGGCGGCCCACGGCCACCATCATGTCGGGCGTTGCGATCGCCACGTCGAAGTCGGTGAAGCCCTCTTCGATCTTCTTCACCAGGTCCTCGCCACCCACGAACTCGGCGCCGGCTTCTTCAGCCTCGCGGGCCTTGTCGCCCTCGGCGAACACGGCGACGGTCATCTTGCGCCCGGTGCCGTGGGGAAGCGCGATGGTGCCGCGCAGCTGCTCCTCGGCGTGCCGGACGTTGACGGCGAGGCGGAAGTGCGCCTCAACCGTGGTGTCGAAGCGGGCGACCTCTTGGCTGACCAGAAGGCGGAAGCCGTCGAGCGGGGCGTAATTGCCGGCCGGGTCGATCTCGGCCTTGGCCGTGTCGTAGCGCTTACCGTGCTTGGCCATGTCTCTAGCCCTCCACCGTGACGCCCATGGATCGCGCGGTACCGGCGATCATGGTGATGGCTGCGTCGATGTCATTTGCGTTCAGGTCCTGCATCTTGGTCTCGGCGATCTGCTGCAGCTGCGCGCGAGTGATGGAGGCGACCTTGTCGCGGTGCGGCTCGGCCGAACCCTTCTGCAACTTGATCGCGTCCTTGATCAGCACGGACGCCGGGGGCGTCTTCGTGATGAACGAGAAGGAGCGGTCCTCGTAGACGGAGATCTCGACCGGCGTGATGACGCCGCCGAGGTTCTGGGTCTGGGCGTTGAACGCCTTGCAGAACTCCATGATGTTGATGCTGGCACCACCCAACGCGGGGCCAACCGGCGGTGCCGGCGAGGCGCCCCCTGCGGGGATGTGGAGCTTGATGATCTGCAGGACCTTCTGCGCCATTGGGGCGTGACCTTCCGTCTCGGGGCCGTCTCAGGCGGCCCGGGATCATACATTGATGCGGCAGAATGACCAGCGG
>CANJMX010000095.1 GCA_947475125.1 Actinomycetota bacterium | reverse complement strand
CCTGATTCTTCCTACGGCGTTCATCGCGTGGGGTCTGTTCTTTGCTGCTGGTGGCGACAACGCCGCCTTCGGCAAGATCTTCCTGGCTTCACTGTTCGGTTCTGTTGCAGCGCTCATCACGATCCCGCTTGCATACAAGTCGGCAGTGTTCCCTGACTTCTGGGGCATCGCCCTTTGGGTCGGCGTGTTTGCATTCATCCTCGTGATGATTCTCATCGCGGGTGACTGGTACTACGTCGCAGGTACGTTCCCGGCATTTGCTGCCGTGTTCCTCTGGTGGGTCGCGACGGGTATGGACGGCTGGGCCCCTCTGGCTCACGACGGCGCGAACGGTGGCGCCGGTGGCGCTACTGGTCTTGGTGCTTTCGGTGGTCTTGTTTCGACCCCGTGGGCATGGGTGTGGTTTGACACCTTCGTCACGCTGGTCTGCGGTGTCATCCTGGGTCTCATCTCAGGCAAGCTCGCAGCACTCCTTACCCCGAAGCCCAAGGAGGCCTAGGCCACCCGGTCTAAGCAACCTTTGCTTCGCGCTCTGGGGGACCTTCGGGTCCCCCAGAGTTGTTTTTCGGGTGATTCGTCCCCGCCGCCGCGCCCCGCCACCGGTTATGCTCGCGCTCGCTTTCGACCAAGGGGAATCTGATGGCAGTGCGCGTGGGCATCAATGGTTTCGGCCGTATCGGCCGGAACGTATTCAGGGCGGCGATGAGTCGCGCCAAGGGCGACGTCGAGATCGTTGCCGTCAACGACCTCACCGACGCAAAGACACTTGCGTACCTTCTGGCGTACGACTCGATCTTTGGCCGCTATCCGGGCACTGTGGAGCACGAAGGCGACACCATCATCGTGGATGGCACGCCCATCCGCGTGATGGCCGAGCGCGACCCGGCCAACCTGGCCTGGGGCGACCTGGGCGTTGACGTAGTGGTGGAGAGCACGGGCTTCTTCACCAAGCGCGACGACGCCGCCAAGCATCTCGCGGGTGGCGCCAAGAAGGTCATCATTTCCGCGCCTGCGACCAACCCCGACCTGACCGTGGTGCTCGGCGTCAACGACGACGCCTACGACCCCGCGACGATGCACATCATCTCCAACGCATCATGCACCACCAACTGCCTCGGCCCGATCGCCAAGGTGCTCGACGACCTCTACGGCATCGAGCAGGGATTTATGACGACGACGCACGCCTACACGAACGATCAGCAGATCCTCGACCTGCCACACAGCGACCTGCGTCGCGCCCGTGCGGCTGCGCTGTCGATCATCCCCACGTCGACGGGCGCCGCACGCGCCATCGGCGAGGTGATGCCGCACCTCAAGGGACGCCTCGACGGGTTCGCCATGCGTGTTCCCACGCCGGATGGCTCGGTTGTGGACCTCGTGGCCACCCTCAAGGGCACGCCCGACGTGGACGAGATCAACGCGGCCATGAAGGCGGCCTCCACCGGTCCGATGGCGGGCATCCTCGGGTACTCCGACGACCCGATCGTGTCGCGTGATGTCGTTGGCGACTCGCACTCGTCGCTGTACGACGCCCCACTCACCATGGTGATGGGAAACCAGGCGAAGGTCATCTCCTGGTACGACAACGAGTGGGCCTACTCGTGCCGGGTGATTGACCTGGCACAGAGGCTTCTGCCGTAATGCAGCGCCCTGTCCAGGTGGATTCGCCGGGCCGTTCGTGGGCGGGGGAGCGCGTGCTTGTGCGTGCTGACCTCAATGCGCCCCTCGACGCCCGGCGGGTCACCGACGACGCGAGGATTCGCGCGTCGGTGGCCACCATTCGGTATCTGCTGGACAACGGCGCCGCGGTTGCGGTG
The DNA here is from genome assembly GCA_947475125.1 of Actinomycetota bacterium. GTDB lineage: Bacteria > Actinomycetota > Thermoleophilia > Miltoncostaeales > Miltoncostaeaceae > SYFI01. The sequence continues at coordinate 4,054 of CANJMX010000095.1, read as the reverse complement.
TGTTCGCACCTTGGGCGCCCCAACGGCCAGCGAGTTGACGATCTGTCGCTTGTGCCGTGTGCGGCACGCCTGTCGGATCTTCTCGGCCAGCCGGTCGAGTTGCTTGCCGACTGCGTTGGCCCGGACGTGGAGGCCCGCGTGCGGGCACTTCAGCCCGGCGATGCCGTGATGCTTGAGAACCTGCGCTTCCACCCGGGAGAAGAGGCCAACGACGCGGCGTTCGCCGACCAGTTGGCCGCGGGCTTCACGGCGTACGTCAATGACGCCTTCGGGGCTGCCCACCGGGCCCATGCATCGACCGAGGCCGTCGCACGTCGGCTGGATGCCTGCGCCGGATTGCTGCTCGGCCGTGAGGTCGAGGTGCTCGGTGGATTGCTCGGCGACCCCACTCCGCCATTCGTGAGCGTGCTGGGTGGGTCGAAGGTGAGTGACAAGTTGCCGCTCATCGAGAATCTGCTCGATACCTCCGATCGGATCCTTATCGGTGGGGCCATGTGCTTCACATTTCTGAAGGCCCTCGGCGATCCGGTGGGAACCTCGCTGCACGAGGACGAGGCGGCGCAGCAACTGGCGCTGCGCCTGCTTGACCGCGCCGGCAAGGTGAATTGCACGCTTCAGTTGCCCACCGACATCCTGGTGGCGGACCGCTTCAGCGCCGATGCCAACCTGCAGGTGGTGCCGAGCGACGCGATTCCTGATGGCTGGATGGGCGTGGACATCGGTCCGCGTACCTCGGCTGCCTACCGCGACGTGATCGCGACCGCGGGCACCGTGTTCTGGAACGGACCCATGGGTGCATTTGAGATCCCACCCTTCGCCGATGGCACCCGCGCCGTGGCCGAGGCCATGGCATCGTCGCCCGCCATCACGGTGGCCGGGGGCGGCGACTCCGGTGCTGCGGTCAGCGAGATGGGTCTCGCCGATCGGTTCACCTGGGTCTCCACCGGGGGTGGTGCCGCGCTTGAGATGCTCGAGGGTGCCGTCCTGCCCGGCGTCGCCGCCCTCCCGGTCGCATGAGCGCCGCACGCCGCCCTCTGGTCGCGGGCAACTGGAAGATGCACAAGACCGGTCCCGAGGCGCGTGAGTTCTGTGTGTCCCTCGCAGCGCTGGTGAGTGACGCTGGCCCCGTGGATGTGGCCGTATGCCCGCCGTACACCGCGCTTGAGGCATCGGCCAGTGCGCTCGCCGGATCGCCCATCGCGGTCTACGCCCAGAACGTTCACGAGAACGAGAAGGGTGCGCATACCGGCGACATCAGCTCGGCGATGATCCTCGCCACCGGTGCCGACGGCGCCCTTATCGGGCACTCCGAGCGCCGGGCGGAGGGGGACACCGACGCCCAGATCGCCCTGCGGGTGCGCAACGCCATTGACGCCGGTCTGGTGGTGGTGTTGTGCTGCGGTGAGTCGCTCAGCACCCGGCAGGCGGGGGAGACCGAGGCGTGGCTCACCCGCCAGATCCGATCGGCGCTCGAGCACGTGCAGGCTGGTGACATCGCCTCTCTGGCTATCGCCTACGAGCCGATCTGGGCCATCGGCACCGGCGAGACCGCCTCACCCGAACAGGCCCAGGAGGCCTGCGCGATCGTACGCCGGGTGGCGTCCGAGACGATCGACGGCGAGGCCCTGCGTGTGCTGTACGGCGGCAGCGTGTCGGCTGCCAATGCGGCGGAACTGATGTCGCAGCCCGACGTTGACGGGGCGCTGGTGGGTGGTGCCAGTCTGGAACCCGGGCCGTTTGCTGCAATCGTGGCGGCCGCCGGATGACTGGGCCGCTCGTGCTCGTCGTCATCGACGGGTTCGGTATTGCCCCGGCGGGGCCCGGAAATGCCGTCACGCTGGCCCGTACGCCCGCGCTCGATGCCCTTGCGGCAGAGGGGTCGGCCACCACCCTGGTGGCATCCGGGCTGCCTGTGGGCCTGCCCGATGGCCAGATGGGTAACAGCGAGGTCGGGCACCTGAACCTGGGCGCCGGCCGTCGTGTGCCACAGATGCTGGTACGCGTGGATGAGGCCGTGTCGGCTCCCGGCGGGCTGGGCGCGGTGCCGGCACTGGCTGCCGCAATGGACCGGGCATCGGGTGCCACTCTGCACTTGGTGGGCTTGGTGGGCGATGGCGGTGTGCACGCAAGTCAGCGGCACCTGGTGGCACTGGTCGCGGCGGCCCGTGAGCGCGGTGTGGAGCACGTGGTGGTGCACGCAATCACCGACGGGCGCGACTCGCGTCCCGACTCCGCCCTGCCGGCAATACGGGCGCTGGAGGCCGAGGGTGTGGTGGTGGGTACCGTGATCGGCCGGTACTGGGCCATGGATCGCGATCACCGCTGGGACCGTATCGGGCGTGCGTACAACGCCATGGTGCACGGGCGCGGGGAGGGCGCGGCGTCGGCATCCGATGCGGTTCAGCGCTCGTACGACGCCGGCGTCACCGACGAGTTCATTGAGCCGTGGGTCATCGGGGATCCCGCCGCGGGGCGCATCCGCCCCGGCGACCCCGTGGTGGTGTGGAACTTCCGGCCGGATCGCGCCCGCCAGATCACCCAGGCGTTGGGCGACCCGCAATTTGATGGGTTCGACCGTGGGGGAATGGGGGCCTTTGACGACATCACCACCATGACCCGCCTGCGCGCCGAGTGGAACTACCCGGTGGCGTTTGAGTCGGAGAATGTGCGCCAGGGCATGGCCGAGTCGATGAGCATGGCCGGCCGGCCCCAGCTTCATGTGGCCGAGACCGAGAAGTACGCGCACGTGACCTACTTTTTCAATGGCGGGCGTGAGGCCCCGTTTGAGGGTGAGGACCGCGTGCTGGTGCAGTCGCCGCAGCACGTGGCCACCTACGACGAAGCGCCCGAGATGAACGCCGCCGGAGTTCGCGACGCCGTGGTGGACGGCGTGATGGCAGGGACGCACGAGTTTCTCGTGGTCAACTTCGCCAACGCCGACATGGTGGGCCATACCGGCGTCGTGCCGGCGGCCGTACAGGGCATTGAGGCCGTGGACCGCTGCATGGCTGACATCCGCGCTGCGGTGGCTGCACGCAATGGCCTGCTCATTGTCACCGCCGATCACGGCAACTCCGAATCGATGATCGAACCGGATGGCAGCGTCAATACTGCGCACACCACGAACCCGGTGCCGCTCTGGATCGATCGACCCGGGCTGCCTTTGCGCCCCGGGTGCCTGGGTGATGTGTCGCCCACCGCGTGCGTGCTGATGGGGTGGGATGTCCCCACATCCATGACGGGTGCCGTGCTGCTGGATGGGCTGGCGTAGGATGGCGCGCATATGAGCAAACGCGCACAGGAATGGCTTCCGGATCCCGCGGGGCTTCATCAGCTTCGCTGGTGGGACGGCACTGACTGGACCGAGCACGTAAGTGACAACGGCACTCAGGGCATTGACCCGATGGAGAGCACCTCCACGCCACCACCACCCGCTGCAGGTGCCCGGCGGTCGGGCCGTGCCACGGCCGCGCTGGTGCTCGGCATTGTGGGCGTGCTGGTGTTCCCGGTGGTGTGTTCGACCCTCGCAATCATCTTCGGTGCCCTCGCCCTACGCGACATGGGTACCGACGAGAACGTGCGCGGACGGCCCATGGCCTGGTGGGGGCTCGGACTCGGTATCGCGGGTCTGCTCATCGGTATCGCCCTCATCGCGTACCGGTTCGCCTAGTGGCCACGGTGGGTCCGCGGGTAAACATGAAGGCCGACGCACCGGACGGCTACCGCGCACTGGCGGGGCTCACCCGTGCAGGGCATCCCGATCATGTGGTGTCAGAGCTGATCAAGGTGCGCGCATCGCTCGTGAATGGCTGTGAGTACTGCGTTGCGCTGCACTCGAATGCAGCGCGCGCGGCTGGCGTGAGCGAGGATCAGCTCGCGGCGCTCGCCGATTGGCGCGAGTCATCCCTCTTTGACGACCGTGCGACCGCGGCTCTCGGTCTGACCGACCTGCTCACCCGGACCGAGTCTCTTGCCGGATGCCGTGACGCGGCAGCCGGGCCCACCTGGAGCGCGGCAGAGGCGGCGTTCCCGGATGCCGAGTTGGCGCAGGTGG
>CANJMX010000094.1 GCA_947475125.1 Actinomycetota bacterium | reverse complement strand
GGCCGGCGTCGAGTGCCTGCGACAGGCGGTGGGGGATCCCCTCATGCATGAGCGACGAGCGCAGCATGTACACCTGCTCGTCCGAATCGTCGGGCAGCGTGACGCGGAAGCCCTCCTCCTCGACGGCCGTACCGCCATTGGCGGCGATCAGCTCGCCGACCGCGCGCAACGGATCGTCCTGCTTGCCCTGCGCCCGCTCGCCCGATGACTGGGCCTCGGCGTAGCGGAAGAGTCTGCGGAACTCCGCCTGGGACATGGGTCCGATTTCCACCTCGATAGTCACGCGTGCTCCTCCCGGTCGTCGACGGGCGCCATGGTGTCAGACGCCGCCCTCCTCTGTGCCTTCGCACGTAACTCATGTAGGTGCGCGGCATATGCGGCCTCGGTACCCACGGTGCCGGGCTCAAAGAACGTGATGCCCTCCATGCCCTCAGGCAGGCAGGAGTGCCCGGTCACGCGGTCGGGCACGGAGTGGGGATTGACGTACCCGGTGCCGTGCCCCAGGTTCCGTTTGTTGGTGCCGCTCGCATCGCGCAATGCCAGTGGTGGTGCCTTGGCCCCCTCCGCCTCCACGAGCGCCATGGCCGCGTTGATTCCCTGGTACGACGAATTGCCCTTGGGTGCCAGCGCCATGTAGGTCACCGCCTGCGCCAGATTGATGCGCGCCTCGGGCATGCCCACAAACTCCACCGCGCGCGCAACAGCCACGGCCACCTCGATGGCCCGCGGGTCGGCGTTGCCAATGTCCTCGCTGGCCAGCACGATGATGCGCCGGGCAACGAACTTCGGGTCCTCGCCCCCCTGCAGCATCACTGCCAGCCAGTAGAGGGCCGCATCGGGGTCGCTGCCACGCATGCTCTTGATGAAGGCCGAGATCACGTTGTAGTGCTGATCGCCGCCCTTGTCGTACACCACGGCCCTGCCGCCGGCGCGCTCCACGATGGCGGTCGTGATGGGTCCATCCCCGGCCAGCCCGGCAGATGCCTCCAGCAGGTTGAGCGCAAAGCGCGCATCGCCGCCACTGCGCGCCACCATTGCATTTCGTGATTCCTCTGCCACCGCGACTGACCCCCCGAGCCCCCGGGGGTCGGCGATCGCACGGTCGATGAGGTCGGCGATCTCCTGATCGGTGAGCGACTCCAGCACCAGCACGCGCATGCGCGACACCAGCGCGGCATTCACCTCGTAGTACGGGTTCTCGGTGGTGGCACCGATGAGGGTCACCACGCCCTCCTCGACGGCGGGCAGCAGGGCGTCCTGCTGGCTCTTGGTGAACCGGTGGATCTCGTCGATGAACAGCACCGTGCGACCACCAGACACCAGGCGGTCGCGGGCACGGGCGATGACGGCGCGCACGTCGGGCAGTCCGGCCGAGGTGGCCGACAACTCCTCAAACACGGCACGGGTGCTTCCCGCCACCACGCGGGCCAGGGTGGTCTTCCCGCTGCCGGGTGGCCCGTACAGCACCATCGACGGCACGGCGTCGTCGGAAATCGCCCGGCGAAGAAACCCGTCGGGCCCGAGCAGGGCGGCGTGGCCCACCACTTCGTCGAGTGTGGCGGGGCGCATGCGTGCGGCCAGTGGCGCACCGGTCGCCAGACTCTGGTCAACGGCGTCGCCGAACAGATCGCGCTCGGTGCTCACGTGGACGGGGGCTCTGGCGGATCGACCTGATCGGGCACACTCGCCCCGGGGTTGGCCCTGATCCACGCCACCTTCAGGTAGAGGTCGCGATCGGTGATGTCCGGCTCCAGATCGAATGACCCCATGCACAGCGGGCACAGCGTGGCATTTGCGAACTCGGGAATGCCGTCATCGTCCACCTGCCCGGTGGGAAACAGCACCAGATCGCCCCAGCAGTCCGGCGTGGGGCAACGCACCCTGGCGTCGGGGTTCACGAACGTGCTCTTCGGGATACGTTCTGTCACTCCGTTCACCCCTCCCCATGGGCCGCTGCCGGGTATGGTCATCTACCGCCGGATGCCCTTCAGGTTACGTACCGCGGGCCACGGCAGTTGAATTGGTACTATTGCCGTTGGATTTACCGGGAAACGAAAAAAGGCCACGGAGGACCATGTCCCCGAGTTACCAGGACCTCATCGCAGCCGCGCGCGAGGTCATCCCCGAGGTTGAGCCGGCAGACGTCGCGCCCCGTGTGGCGGCCGGCGATGGACCACTCATCATCGACGTGCGAGAGACGGCCGAATGGGATCAGGGGCACCTGCCCGGTGCCGTGCACATCCCGCGCGGATTCCTCGAGAGCCGTATCGGTGGCACAGCACCCGATTCCGATCAGGAGATTCTGGTGTCGTGTGCATCGGGCCAGCGCTCACTGCTGTCGGCACAGACGCTGCACGACATGGGCTTCACCAACGTCACGAACCTCGCCGGTGGCTTCGCCCGGTGGAAGCAGAACAACCACCCGGTTGAGATTCCTCGCATCCTCACCGCCGGCCAGCGCTCGCGCTATTCGCGCCACATCCTCATCCCCGAGGTGGGCGAGGAGGGCCAGATGAAGCTGCTCGACAGCAAGGCGCTGCTCATCGGTGCCGGTGGTCTGGGATCCCCCGCCGCCTATTACCTGGCCGCCGCCGGCATTGGCACCATCGGGATCGTGGACGACGACGAGGTGGACGAGAGCAACCTGCAGCGCCAGATCATCCACACCACCGATCGCGTGGGGATGAACAAGGGCGAGAGCGCCAAGCAGGCAATTGCCGCGCTCAACCCCGAGGTGCAGGTAAACGTGCACCCGTTCCGGGTCAACCGCGACAACGTGCTCGATCTGGTGTCGCAGTACGACGTCATCGTGGATGGCGCCGACAACTTTCCCACGCGCTACCTACTGGCCGACGCGTCGCTCATGACCAACACGCCGCTGGTGCACGCGAGCATTCTTCGGTTTGAGGGCCACGCGTCGGTGTTCACCCCCTATGACGGCCCCTGCTACCGCTGCCTTTTCCCAGAGCCCCCGCCGCCTGACCTTGCGCCGTCGTGCGGCGAGGCCGGCGTGCTCGGCGTGCTGTGTGGCGTGATGGGCAACATCCAGGCCACCGAGGCCATCAAGGTGCTGCTCGGAATCGGCGACACCCTGTCGGGCCGGCTGCTCATCTACGACGCCCTGGGCATGACCTTCACCGAGTTGAAGGTGCGCCGCGACCCGGATTGCCCGTCGTGCGGTCCCAATGCCGACCTGCAACTGCGCGACTACGAGGCCTGGTGCGCGGGTGTGGGCAGCCATGACCACGCAGGGGCCAGCGCATGAGCACTGTCAAGATTCCACCGGTGCTGCGTCAGGCTGCGGGTGGCGAGCGCACGGTCGAGGCCAAGGGCGCGAATGTGGGCGAGGTGCTCACCGCGCTCTGCGAGGCGCACCCGGCGATCGGCAAGCAGATTCTCACGTCAGATGGCGAACTGCACAAGTTCGTGAACGTGTACGTGAACGACGAGGATGCACGGCTGATGCAGTGGACCGACACCCCCGTGGGTGACGACGACACGCTGCTCATCCTCCCCGCCATGGCTGGCGGCCAGTAATGAGCCGGACCGGGCTCGAGGCACCGCCCCTGGCGGTATCTGCGGACATCGTTGCCACCATCGGCGAGACGCCCTTGGTGGATGTGTCGGGCCTGTCGCCCAACCCCGAGGTGCGGATCCTCGCCAAGATGGAGTGCGACAACCCCACCGGTTCGATCAAGGACCGCACGGCCAAGAGTCTGCTGGACGATGCCGAGGCGCGCGGGGTGCTGAAGCCCGGCGACACCATCATGGAGCCCACGTCTGGCAATACCGGGATCTCGCTGGCCATGATCTCGCGGGTTCGTGGCTACAAGCTCATCGCCGTGATGCCCGATAACGTCACCGAGGAACGCCGCAGGCTGCTCGAGATCTACGGAGCCGAGATCGTGGAGAGCCCGGGGGAGACCGGCAGCAACGGCTCGGTGGAGATGGCCAAGGAACTGTCGGCAAAGGAGGGCATCCCCATGCTCTTCCAGTACGGCAATCCGGCCAACCCGCGCGCCCACTACGAAGGCACCGCCGCCGAGATCATCCGCGACTGCCCCGAGATCGATGTGTTTGTGGCGGGCCTCGGCACCGGCGGCACGCTCATGGGCTGCGCAAAGCGGTTCAAGGAGCACCGCGCCGATATTCAGATCGTCGCCTGCGAGCCGCTGCAGGGCGACCCGGTCTCCGGCCTTCGCAGCCTCGACGATGGCTTCATCCCGCCCATCCTCGACATCACGCAACTCGATCGCAAGCTGCTGGTGGAGAACATGGATGCCATCGTCATGACCCGGCGCCTGGCCAGCGAGCAGGGCATATTCGCCGGGGTGTCGAGCGGTGCAGTGATGCACACCTGCGCCCGCGTGGCATCCACGATGGAGCGCGGCACCATCGTGGGCATCATCTGCGACAGCGGCTGGAAGTACCTGTCGGCCGGCATCTGGACTGGCGAGCTCGACGTTGTTGAGGAGACCCTCGACAACGGCGTATTCTGGTAGCCGGAGGCCCTTCGTGAAGATCTCACCACGCCTTGCCGAGATTGTCATCGCGCACGCCCGCAAGGAGTTCCCCAACGAGTGCTGCGGCCTCATCGCGGGCAGGGGTGGCGTGGCCACGCGTGTTGTGCCGACCACCAATACCGAGGGCACGCCCTTCATGTACGTGATGGACCCGCGCGAGCAGGCAGACCTGATGGAGGAGATTGAGGATTCCGGCGACGATCTGCTGGCCATCTACCACTCGCACACCAGGTCGGCGGCCTACCCGTCCACGACCGATGTGGATCTGGCGTTCTTCGCCGCGCCGCTTTACGTGATCGTGTCGCTGCAGGACGAGAACAAGCCCGTCATCCGCGCATTCCACCTGGAGCGCTCGGCCGCCGAGGGCGAGCAGATCACCGAGGAGCCGGTCGAGATCATCTGACGGGCGCCGGCGCGGGCCTCATCGCGAGGCTTTCTCCTGCCGCAGCGTCTCATCCCACGTCAGTCCCTGCATTGCCGGGGGGATGGCCACCGTTCCTGCCAGCGCGATGAAGTCGCGGGTCAGTTCGAGGGAGGGTTCCTTCTCTGGCGAGACATGAATGTTCGTTTCGGGATTCATTGCTCTCACTCCTGTGAATGCGCCAACGTCCCACGGCCTATGGCCTGGCGGGAAGTTATCTGATAATCAGATACGTATGGAAAAGCTCACAGCAACCGCGGCCGCACGTTCATTTGCCGACATGCTTGATGCCGTCGAAGCCCGCGGGGAGTCATTCACGATTATGCGGCGAGGCAGACCGGTCGCGGTCGTCTCGCCGCCGACCTCTGGCCGCTCGACGAGTGCACTGCTCGAGTGGCTCGACAGCAACCCACCAGACGCCGACTGGGTCGATGACCTGGTGGCGCTTCGGGGCACGCTGCCGGCACCGGATTCCGTATGGCCCGACTGATATTTGACTCGAGTGTGCTTGTGGCAGGGCACCGCGGCGGGGGGCTGCCCGGCATGGTCGCCCAGCACGAGGAGGACGTCGCCATTGCCGCCGTTACTGTGGCCGAGCTCCGCATGGGCGCACACCGGGGGCACGCCACGCGTGCCGAGCAGCGAGGGCGTTGGCTGGATGGCTTGCTCACGTTCCTCGATGTGGAGCCGTACGACCTGCGCGTGGCAGAGGTGCATGCGCGCCTGCTGGCGGAGATGGCAGATGCCGGCGCGCCCAAAGGAGCCCACGACCTCATGATCGCGGCCACAGCCATTGCAACCGATCGGGTGCTCGTGACCTTCGATCATCCCAGCGTCGACGGCATCGCCGGACTTCGGGTGCGAACGGCCCCGGTGCGGTGACACGGTGACCCGCTTGAATCGAGCCCGTTTGTGGCGGTGTGGCAGACGGTGGCCCAGACGGCCGCCCAGACGGCCGCCTATTGGGTGCTGATCACGACCACGGGGATCTGCCGCCCGGCCTTCGCTGCCGCGTCCTCGTAACCCGGTGAGATCGCAGTCATACGCGCCCACAGGCGCTCCCTCT
>CANJMX010000093.1 GCA_947475125.1 Actinomycetota bacterium | reverse complement strand
TTGCTCCTATGGGTGCGCCGGCCGCATGGGGCGGACGCGATTCGGGAGGTACTGCTCACCCGAACCGCCGTGTGGCGGGACCCAAGGAAGCGGACCTCTCGACCGGCGTGATACCGATCGACATGTCCACGTTAGTGCGCCAGGCCCGAATTCCTGCATTGGTCGGGTTGGCGGCGGGTCAGTTGCTGGCGGTTCCGGCCTTGGTCATGCGGCGAACTAGGCGGGCGATCACGGCATCCTGCATGCGCTCTGGCATGCCGCCCACCAACCAGATGGGCCGTGCCATTCCGCCCACGATTGGCTTGAGTGGTGGTCGGCGTCGCTCGATGACCTTCTGCACCAACTCGGAGAATCGGCGTGGCTGCACGTGGGCCTTGGCGGATTCGCGGCGCATGAGCGTGAGGCCGCCTTCGATAAATGCGCGCTGCTCGGGATACGCACCGCCATCCGGCACCGTCGATGCGTCCTGCTTGGCCTCGAGGGGCGTGGCAATAGCGGCTGCCCGGATGCACACCACGCGCACTCCGTACGGGCGGATCTCGCGGCGCAGCTGGTCGGCCCAGGCCTCGAGGGCCGCCTTGGACGGGGCGTAGCCACCGTTGTACGGGAGCACGGTCCGGGCCATAAGCGCTGAGTTGATCACGAGAGTGCCGTGTGACGCGCGAAGGAGCGGCAGGTGTGCCTGGATCACGCGCACTGATCCCAGGTAGTTGATTGAGATAAGCCGTTCGAGGGTTTCGACCGGGCAATCCTCGGCCGAGACCGGTCCCGACATGTTCGCCACTCCCGCGTTGCTGAACATCGCGTGCAGGCCGTCCGGTCCCACAAGTGTCTGCACGCGTTCGGCCAGTGCCGTGACGTCAGCGCTTGACGTGACGTCGCACTGCACGGCATGCATTCGGTCGGGGTGCGCCGCGTCGCGCATGAGGGCGTCGCCGTCGGCTGGCCTGCGAACCGTGCCGATGACGACGTAGCCCTCGGCGTTGAGGTGCATCGCTGCGTCGCGTCCGATGCCGCTGGATGCCCCTGTGATCAGAACCGTGCGTGGACTCATGATGCGACCTTATGCCATAGGCCACATGGGCGAATGCGGGCTGTTATTGGAGCCCGCTTGCCCGCACGGGGTCCGTTGAAGCGAAGTGACGGCTTGGCGCGACAACTAGACGGGGAGACGGGGTCGGTCGGGGTTCTCGGTCTCGTTTGGATCGCGGTCCCAGCCGTGCCAGCGGTCCACCCGGATGCGTACCGAAATTCGTGGGTGTGCGGTGCGCGGGTATGGCGTGCCCACGTACATCTGGCTGAGGGCGTCGATATCGGTGCGGTCGACGTCCTCGTATATCTCCTCCACCACCCCCATCAGGCTCACCTGCCGGTAGAAGCTGGTGGGGTCGATGCAGGTGAAGGCCACGCGACCATCGCGCCGCAGCCATTGGAGTCGCGGGCGGATGTCGTCCATGTTCACCAGCACGCGGTCGTCACCCAGCCAGCGGTACCAGATGGCGGTGGTGTGCGGCGACCCGTCGGGTCGGAGCACTGCCATCACGCACAGGTTCGGGGCATCGAGAAAGCGGGCGACGGATTCGGGAATCGGAGTCTTGGGCATGTTGGTTTCCTATCAGGCCCCGCGACAAGGCACCATGTACTTCGTGGATCAACACACCATCGAACTGCTCGAGCTCACCACGGTGCGCGATCGCCTGGCCGGCATGGCCGCCTTTGAGGGCGGCGCGGCGTTGGCGCGCGCACTGGAGCCCGCGATCGACCCGCGGCGCGTGGCTGCGCTACGCGACGTCACCGCCGAGTCGGTGTATCTGTGGGAGCAGGGGCTTTCGGGCCCCGGCGGCGCGCACGACATCACGGACGATGTGGAGGACGCTCGCCGTGGCTCGCGTCTGGAGCCCACGGCGCTTGAGCGCATCCGCGCCACCGCCGAGGTGGCGGGTGAGATGCGCGCTGCCATCGATGAACATGCCGAGGCGGCGCCGATCCTGGTTGAGGTGGCGGATCGCATCTCCATCGGCGCGCTCCAGCGCATCGCCGCTCGATTGGAGACGTGTCTTGATGGCCGTGGCGGAATCCGTGACGACGCGTCGTCTGGTCTCGCCCGTGCGCGCCGTGACATCAATGAACTTCGCCGTCAGGCTCAGGAGGCGCTCCGCGAGGTGGCCACCGCGGCGAAGCCGCACCTGCAGGAGGGGTTCATCACCGAGCGCGGTGGCCGTCCGGTGCTGGCCGTCAAGGCATCGTCGCGATCGTCCGTCCCCGGAATCGTGCATGACACGTCCGACTCCGGCGGAACCCTGTTCGTCGAGCCGCTTGCGGTGGTGGAGGCCAGCAACCGGGTGAGGGAGGCCGTCGCGCGCGAGCGTGAAGAGCTCGGCATCGTGCTGGGGCAGCTCACCCAGCTGGTGGAGGACAACGCCGATCTGCTTGACGAGGCCACTGGGGCACTCAGCGAGATCGACCTGTGTCTGGCCCGCGCATCGCTGTCGCGTGCGTGGCGGGGAACACCGGTGGAGGACGGCGAGCCGCTCTTGGTATCCGCCCGGCATCCGTTGCTCGACCCCGCGACAGCCGTACCCATCGACCTGGATCTGGCCGATATCCGATCGCTGGTGGTGAGTGGCCCGAACACCGGCGGCAAGACGGTGTCGCTCAAGACCCTCGGGCTGTTCGCGATGCTGCACCAATGCGGCCTGCAGCCCCCGGCTGCCCGCGTGCGCCTGCCGGTATTCGACGCAGTCGTGGCGGATATCGGCGACGACCAGTCCATCAGCGAAAGCCTGTCGACATTCTCGGCCCATGTGCGCACGCTCATTGGCGTACTCGACGATGCCGGGCCGAGATCACTGGTGCTGCTTGATGAGGTGGGCGCCGGCACCGACCCGGCCGAGGGTGCAGCCATCGCGCAGGCGGTACTCGAGGACCTGCTCGAGCGCGGTGCGCTGGTGCTGGCGACCACGCATTCCCCTGAGGTCAAGTCCTGGGCGATCAGCACCCCCGGAGCCGCCAACGCCGCCGTCGGCCTCGACCCCGACTCACTCGCGCCCACCTATCGGCTCATTATCGGTGAGCCCGGCGGGTCGCACGCCATCGGAATCGCCGAGCGCCTTGGTATGCCGGTATCGGTGCTTGACCGCGCCCGAGCGGCCATGGGGCCTGAGCGCAGCGCGCTGATGGGCTTGACGGAGGATGCGGAGCGGGCACGATCAGAAGCCGAGCGTGACCGTGCAGCCGCTGCCGACGCCAGGGCCAGCGCGGAGCGCGAGCGACGCGACGCCGAACGCGAGCGGGAGAAACTGCGCGCGAAGGCGGACGAGGAGCGTGCGCGGATGCGTGCCGAGGCCGAGCTGGAGCTGGCCGAGCTGCGCCGGGATCTCGGAGCGTTGCGCAGGGAGATTTCAGCTGGCCGGAAGATTGAAGACCTCGATCGGCGGTCGGGTGACCAACAGAAGGACCGCGACCGCCGTCTCGGCGCCGCCGACGATGCCTCACGCCGTGCTGGAGAGCGCCTGCAGGGGCTCGCACAGCCGGTGGCACCTGAGCGCCCTCCCGAGGTTGGTGAGCATGCCGTCGACGTCGCCCTTGGGGTCCGGGGTGTGGTCATCTCAATTGAGGGCGACCAGGCCGAGCTGCAGGGCCCCTCAGCCCGGATTCGCGTGCCGCTGGCACGCCTCGCACCAGATCGCACCCCGGCCGCCACTGCCGCACCACCGCGGAGGGCCGAGGCCCGACCGGTGTTCGATGCCATCACCCCAGATGTCGACGTGCGGGGCCAGCGTGCCGAGCCCGCCAGACGCATGGTGCGTGATCACATCGATATGGCGGCCCAGGCCGGACTTGACCGAGTGCGCGTGATCCATGGCCGCGGCACCGGCGCACTCCGTGAGGTCATCAACGAGGAGCTCGCAGCCCACCCACTCGTGAAGGGGAGAGACCTGGCCCCGGCAAACGAGGGTGGCGACGGCGCAACAATCGCAACGCTCTAGTCACAACCCACCCTGTGGACAAGGTGACAGGCACCCAGTCCACAGGGTGGATCTCGCGGCCTATCCGCGGGTGAAGGCGCGCCATCTGGCCCTTGCCAACGAAGGTCACGACCCCGCAACGTTCGCAACGCTCGCGTCACACCTCACCCTGTGGACAAGGTGCCTGTCAGCGGGGGGTGGGGCCGGTTAGTTGGCGAAGGCGGCGCATACTGGCCATTGGCCTGCGCCTGCGCGCTCGAACAGCAGTGCTGCTCGGTAGTCCTGCTCCGACTCTGACGCGGCCGCGGGGTCACCGTGGCCTCCCACTGCCTCCCAGGTGGAGGTCATGAACTGGTACTTGCCACGGAATGAGCCGCCGCCTCCGATTGAGCGTGGGTTGCCTCCCGACTCGCACTGGGCGATTTTGTCGAGCACCGCCTTCGACGGGCCACCTTGGATCGGGGGCCACGTGCCATTTGCCGGTGTGCCGGAGTTGGACGCGCCCTCAGCGATGGGGGCAGCATTTCGTCGGGCCGCCCGGGCGTCTGCGCGGTCTTCACGCGCCTGCAGGCGCGTGAGCTCGCGCCGTGCCTGACGCAGGGCTCCGGTGCGCTGGTCGCGCAGCGTGACGACCCGGGCGCGATGGGCGGCGGCATCGCGAACCGCAGCGGCTGCCTCATCGCGGTCCCGCGTGCGGGCTGCAACAAGACGCGCAACCTGCCGGCGATCATCACGTAGATGTTCCACCAATGAGACATCCTCACGGGCCAGCCGCTCCTGGTCGGCCTGACTCGCCGCAAGGGCCGACAGGTCGCCACCCGAGAGCAGCACGGCGAGGAGCGGATCCAGATCGGTCGATCGGTAGATGTCCCGCAGGCGACCCGCCAGTACCAGTTGTCCTGCGCGCTGCGCACCGGCACGGCGGTCGAGTTCGGGCTGAATCTGCGCGAGACGCTCCCGTGCTGCCGAAAGCCTGCGGTCGGCGTCCCGCTCGGCCAGGCGTGCGGCCGGGATGGCCTCGGTTGCAGTGATCACACGCTGCTCAAGCACACGGATGCGCGAGCGTGCGTGATCGACCCCTGGGCCGGCGAGGGCGAGGGATACGACCGCGATCCCTACAAGGGCCGCAGCGGCGATGGCGAGTCGGGCGCGCATCGGGATGAAGGAAATTCGGTCGGCGGCCCCCATGGACCGCCGACCGGGCCATATTCGGCCCCGCGCGGGCTAGCCCTGCGGGAGTTCCCCGACGTTCCTGAGCACGCCGACCGAAGGGGCCATGGTGCGGAACGCGTCATCCTTCTGGAGGACGCCCACGGTGAACACCGGGACCTCCGCCATACGGGAGAGCATTGAGGCTGCATCGCGCGAGCGCGGGACGGCCTTGAAGCATGAGACGAGGACGGCGTCAACGCCACCCTCCTCCACACGACGAAGCGGGCCAGGCCACATGGGGTCAATGACCTCCACGGTCCAGCCAGCCTCGGCGAGAGCTGCGACCGCGGCGTCAGTGCCGGGGAAGCGGACCTTGCCCTCTTTGTTGAGGACCTCGTCGGTGGAAACGGTTACGAGAAGAAGATTAGGCATGGCGGGCAGGGTAGACAGCGAGGCACTGCGTTCGCCCGGTCATCCGCCCCGGATCGCGCAGATCCGCGAATCCACTTCGTTACTCATGCAACGCACCGGCCACACGTGTAGATTGCGCACATCGCGGCATCCACGCCGCTTGCACGTTCCTTGTCCGCAATTCCCAGGAGACGTCGTTCCATGGCCGTGAGTGCCTCCGACATCCCCGACGTTCCGGTCCTCGAGGCGATCGGTAACCGTCGAAGCTTCCGTTACTACGACCCGTCACGCACGGTCGAAGACTGGAAGATCCACACAATGCTGCAGGCCGGACGTCTCGCGTCCTGCCAGGGCAACATCAACGCCACTGAGGCGATCGTCGTCACCAAGGATTCTGACCTCTGGGACGAGATCGAGGAGTGCGTTTCTGGATTCAACGTCCAGATCATCAACCAGTCGTCGCACCTCATCTTCTGGCTGAC
>CANJMX010000092.1 GCA_947475125.1 Actinomycetota bacterium | reverse complement strand
GTACGCGCGCTTGACCACCACGCGACCCTTCTCCGCCAGACGGCTGAGAACCAGATCAATGTCAAAGTCGCCGCGAGACTTGGCACCGGGACGGGCCATGTTCTCGAAGTCGACCAGCACGGCGAGCACGTGCTCAGCCATGGGGTACCTCCAAATCGAATTGTCGTGCCCCTCATGCGGGGGCTGGTCATGCGGCCGTGGCCACACTCCCGCCCGTGGGCAAGAGTCGGGTGACTGTATCAGCGCCTGCTGTCGGCCCTGTTTGCGTTGCCGCCCTGAGCGACTCATAGAGATCCCACTCCTTATCGAAGGTGCGATTCCACGTGAGGTCGGTGAGGTCAGGGGTGCGTCGTTCGTGCAGCAGCGCCGTCTCAACGCCACGCGCGAGTGCGGCTGCATCTCCGGGCTGCACGAGCACGGCGCCGCGGCTGCCGAGCACGTCGCGCAGGCCTCCGCCCCGGGCTGCCACAACCCGGGTTCCGGTGGCCAGCGCCTCAAGGGGCGCGAGTCCGTATGTCTCATCGGGATTGGGGTGCACGAAGCAGTCCCCGGTTGCCATCAGGCGCGCAAGGTCTGTGCGACCGGCGATATGACCGAGCATCATCACTCGTTCGCCCACACCCAGACGCTGGGCGCGGCGCACGAGGGCTGAACGGACGGGGCCGGACCCGGCGATCGCGAGCACTGCCGGCGTGCGAAGTTCGGCGAGCATGTCGATAAGCAGGTCAACGCGCTTCTCGCTGGAGAGGCGCCCGGCGTGTACCAGCAGCGGGGTTCCCGTCGGGGCCAGACGCGCATGGAGCGTGGGATCGGGCTTCGCATTCAGGAAGACCGACTGATCGACGCCGAGCGGGATCACCACCGGCATGGCATCGCCGCGTGCGGCGATGCGGTCGCAGAGCGACTCAGAGGTGACGATGACCGCATCCGGGGCGGTGAGGGCGCGATCCTGCACGTAGCCCAGCACGGCTCGTACCGGCGTGCGAACGGCGGGCGTAAGCCCGGCCGCGCCGCTCTCGAGCTCGGAGTGGATGACCATCGCAACGGCCGCTCCGTTGGCTCGGGCCCAGTTGCGAATTGCCTGGGGGTGCGCGGTGGCGTCGTGTACGACCACGACATCGGGACGCAGGTCATCGAGCACCGACGTAAAGCGTGACGCCCACGGCGCGAGGCGATAGCCGGACTGGCGGTTGAGGAGCACCCCGGGAACCTCGATGAGCGGGCTCCCATGAAACATGCACGATCGTGCCGTGGCAGCCGGCACGATCACCGCGTGATCTTTCGCATTGGCCGATGCGTACTCGGCCTTGGCGCAGAGGTAGGTATGGATGCCACCCGAGGTGGGCGAGAACCACTGCGTGAGGTCGGCCACGCGCATCAGAGCACTCCCATCTCGACCGGGCGTCGTGGCGTCTCGGTCCGGAGTTCGCGGCCACGCGCAACGTCGCGGTACTCATTGGCGAGACGCACGAAGACGTCATCCCACGTGGCGTGGCTCACCATTGCCTCCCGCGCACGGCGCCCCATCGATATCCGCAGATCGCGATCAAGCAGGAGCGGGCGCAGCGCCATGGCCAGGTGCCGAGGGCCATCGCTGATGCTCAGCGTGCCGGTCACGCCGTCGGTCACCTGTTCGCCGATCGCCGTTCCCATCGGCACGACCACGGGGAGGCCGCTGGCCTGGGCCTCGAGCACCACTTGCCCAAAGGTCTCGGTGACAGACGGCAGGCAGAAGATGTCGGCCGATGCGTACAGGGCAGCGAGGCGGTCACCGGTGAAGGGGCCGAGCAGGCGGTGCCGGGTGCCCGCGACGCGTGCCGCAAGGGCATCGCGATGTGGGCCATCTCCCACGAGGGCCACGCGCAGATCGACGCCGTCCTGCTCCAACAGGTCGGCGGCATCCAGCAGAAAGTCGAGCCCCTTCTCCTGGGACAGGCGCGAGACCGCGAGCACGGTGACGCCATCGCCGCCCAGGCGGCGATGGGCGAAGAATCCGCGCCGCTCGGGGTTGAACTGCGTCGTATCCACTCCTCGGCCCACCGTCCGCACGCGCTCAACGGGAAGCCCTTCTTCGGCGAGTCCGTCGGCCATGTGGAGGCTCGGCACCAGAATCCGGTCGGCCTGCCGGTGCACCCACGCACTGCCGGCCCGTACGGCCTCGGCCGCAAGGCGGTCGCCGGTGAGCGCCAGGGTGTAGCGCGCAAGCTGCGTCGAGTGGCTAGTGATGAAGGGGATGCCCAGAATGCGCGCGGCGAGAATACCCGCGAGCCCCAGCGGTCCGAGCGTGGCCGCGTGCACCACCCGCGCGTCGCGGCGCTCGAGGGTGTCGAGCACCTCGGCGATGGATGGGATGCCCAAGGTCATCTCTCCATCCCGGTACGCAGGCATCGGCAGACGGGCGAGCGGGCGGATGCGAATGAGGCCGGGCGTATCAACCGGCGAGTCGCCAAAGGCGACAACCGTCGTATCGAGCCCGAGCGCGTCGGTGCGGTCTGCAAGGCGCCGCATCATTCCGGCCACGCCGTTGAGGTCATCGAAGGTGTCGGTGAACACCACAGTGGTGGCCTGGGGCTCTCCGGCATCGGGGTTGCCGAAGAAGTCGTGGGCAATACCACGCGCGTGGCGCGCCTCGGATGCGTGATACCCCGCTGCAGCCATGTAGGGAGCGGCGAGGGCCGTGGCACCGAGCATCAGTGCGATGCGATCCGTGATGCCCGCAAGACCCGGCCGCGCGTTGTCACCTGCCATCGCCCGGCGCAGGATCTCGCGCTGCGCCCAGTCCGTGGCCACTCGATAGCGTGCGTGGCTGCGCCGCGCCCCTTCCTCAATGTCGTCGAGGCGCTGCCAGTCGGCCCGCAGCGCGGAGTCGCGCGCGAGCGAGCGCCGACCTCGCTGTGGGATGCCCTCGGCCATAGGGAAGGGGTGCTGCATGACCTCGGATGCCATCGTGCGCAGATCGGCTGGCACCGGGCAGTGTCCCCGGTCGGTCGCCGCCTTGATGGCGAGCCCCATCATGGCGTGGGACAGGGCCGCGGTCGAGCCGTGTGCACCCGCCAACGCGGTGCGCCCAGCCGTGATGTGGGCGAGCAGGGTGCCGACATCGTGGGAGTCGGGGGTCTCGGTCCATGTGGCGGCGGCGTCGATGAGTCCGTGGTCGTCGCTGCCGGCAGTGAGCGAGGGCACGCCAGATCCTGCGGGGGCGAGGTCGTGCATGTTGGCGAGCTTGGCCAGATACTCGGGCGTGGCCGCCTGCGCGATGCGTACGGCGGTCTCGTTGCCCACTCGGCTTCGCGCCCCGTTGCGCCCCTCCCAAACCGGAAAGAGCAACAGGCAGCGCTCAAGGTGATCGGCGGTAAGGCGGGCACCAATGCGCTGGAGGGGGTGGGCGAGCGCGTGCGTGATCTGGCGGCTGCGGAGCACCCCCACGAGGTCATGCACGCTTGCCCGCGCACGATCGATCTCGGCGAAGTCGGCCTCGTCAATGTCCCAGCACAGCACATGGAGAGGGGTGCCATCTTCGGGAAACCACGTGGTGGCCTCCACGCTCACGAAGGCGTCAGGGTGGTGTGCGATCTCGAGTGCACCGTCAATTGTGTCGTGATCGGTGAGGGTCACAAACGACATGCCCCGTCGCTTGGCCGCCTGGTAGGCGTCCTCTGGTGCGGTGTACGACTCCGGCAGGCTCGCGCTCTGCAGAAACCAGTTGCCGGTCTTCGTTGATGCGCGCGAGTGGAGGTGCAGATCAACCCGAATCAACGAATGCTCCAATGTGTCCTCGTCATGTCCAGACGATCCAACGTGGAGCAGCGGACGCGCAGGGGGTCTCGGGTGCCCAAATCTGACACCCGTGAAACAAACGAGCGCAAATCGGCAAATGAGTGTCAGTGCTGTTCCCACGGCCTCGGTCATGCGCGGTGGCCTAGACTCGCTCGCGGCCCGGAGAGGCCCCGATGGCAAACGATTGAAGAAAGGTCACGAATGTCGACAGAGCCCCAGGTGGAAGGCACGCTTTCCGTCACCGATAGCCGTACGGGCCAGACGTACGAGTTCCCCATCACTGACGGGACCGTCCGTGCGACGGACCTGCGTCAGATCAAGACATCTGACGATGACTTCGGGCTCATGACCTACGACCCGGCGTTCATGAACACCGCATCGTGCCGTTCAGCCATCACGTACCTCGACGGCGACGCCGGCGTACTGCGCTACCGCGGCTACCCCATTGAGCAGCTGGCTGCGAAGAGCACCTTCCTTGAGGTTGCATGGCTCCTGATCCATGGCGAGCTGCCCACGGCCAAGGAGCTTGAGGGATTCGAGAAGCAGATCGTTGACCGCATGGTGGTGCAGGCAGAGGTCGGCGAGTCGATCAAGGCATTCGCCAGGAACGCCCACCCAATGGGGATCCTCGAGGCCGGCTTCGGTCACCTCTCCACGCTGTACCCCGAGGCGAAGCAAGTTGAGAGCGGCCCCGAGCGCATGGAGGCGATCATCAACACGATTGCCAAGATGCCGACCATCGGCGCCATGGCGTTCCGCCACAACCAGGGCAAGGACATCGTCGCCCCGGACCCCTCGCTCGACTACAGCACCAACATTCTCAAGATGTTCTTCGGTGCCGACTACGAGGTGGACCCCCGCCTCGTCCGCGCGCTCGACATCCTCCTCATCCTCCACGCCGATCACGAGCAGAACTGCTCCACCTCCGCGGTGCGTGCCGTCGGGTCGTCACAGGTGGACACCTACTCGGCCGTCAACGCCGGCATCGCCGCCCTTTACGGGCCGCTGCACGGCGGTGCCAACGAGGCCGTGCTGGTGATGCTGCGCGAGATCGGCTCGGCCGACAACGTGTCGGACTTCATGGACAAGGTGAAGAGCCGCGAGGCGCTGCTCATGGGCTTCGGTCACCGCGTCTACAAGAACTACGACCCGCGCGCGACCATCATCAAGGGCGCCTGCGACGACGTATTCGAGGTCACCGGGGTCAACCCGCTGCTCGAGGTGGCCGTGGCACTTGAGGCCACCGCGCTGGCAGATGATTTCTTCATTCAGCGCAAGCTCTACCCGAACGTCGACTTCTACTCCGGCCTCATCTACGAGGCACTCGGTATTCCCACCGAGATGTTCACGGTCATGTTCGCCATCGGTCGCGCCCCGGGTTGGGTTGCGCAGTGGCTTGAGATGATTCAGGACAAGGACCAGAAGATCTCCCGCCCACGCCAGATCTACATCGGTTCCGGCGAGCGCGATTACGTCGAGGTCTCGGCACGCTAGATGGCACTTCGCCCCGCCCGGCCCACGTGGCCCGGGCGGGGCGCGCCATCGCATGCGCACCGTATGAGCGACGCTCCCAACACCCAGGTATGGACCGACATGATCGGTGCGCTTGAGGACCTGATGCCGCCTGAGTGGTCGCGTCAGGCCCGCGAGTCGGGTGACACATCGTGGATGCGCGCCATCCTGCTGGTTGACGCCCATGATCGCCTTACGGCGCCGACCCCGCTCGAGCACGTGTCGCGCACGCTGCACGATCTCGCAAAGCAGAACGGTAACGACGCCGAGTCTGCGGGCTGGGAGGCACTGCACATGCAGCGCCGCGAGGCACGTCGCCTGTTGCTGGTGAAGATCGAGGAGCTGGGCCCCACCGTCGTTGACGGCGAGCCCGCCGCCCTGCTGGCGCGCGCGCTCAACACCGTCGCGGTGGTTTAGCGGGCCGAGCCCGGCGCCTCTGCCGCCGCACGCAGCACGCGCGGGGGAAGCAGGGCCACCAGCGATCCGCCACCTGGCCGTGGCGATGTCAACGAGATCACGGCCGCCTGCGGTCGGTGAAACCCGATCTCGCCACATCCGGTGATGTCGGACAGCGCATACGTGAGCCCCGGCTGGTGCGAGCACGCGACGATCACCTGGGCATCCGGAAAGTCGATCACCAGGTCGAGCAGGTCGTCGGTGGTCATGCCCGGGGCCAGCCGCGGGTCGTCGTGCAGCGCGCACCCCGCGGCCCGGGCCACCATCTC
>CANJMX010000091.1 GCA_947475125.1 Actinomycetota bacterium | reverse complement strand
GCGTCTACCAGTTCCGCCACACCCGCACGAGTCGAAACAGAGCAGACAGGGTGAACGATGGGACTCGAACCCACGACCGCCTGGACCACAACCAGGAGCTCTACCAACTGAGCTACGCCCACCACGATGGCCGGACCGAAGTCCGGCGCCGGGAGAGGATAGCGCACGCAACTCCCCCGGAATGGACGCATCGGCCCCACTCGCAATGCGTCACGAGCAGGGCCGATGCATCAGGGTCAATCAGTCGATGCGCTCGTACGCCGGAAGCGTGAGGAAGTCGACGAACTCCTCGCTCGCGGTGATCTCGTCAAACAGCGCTGCGCCCTCGTCGTAGCGACCGGCCGAACCGAACTGATCCTTCACCTTGCCGAGCTCCTCGCCGAGCACCTGATGGAACAGGTCGACGTCGATGTTGCGGCCATCCGCGAGCTTGCCCTTGGGCGAACGGATCCACTGCCACACCTGCGATCGCGAGATCTCAGCGGTGGCGGCATCCTCCATGAGGTTGTTGATGGGGACGCAACCCATGCCCGCCAGCCATGCACCCAGGTACTGGATGCCCACGTTGATGTTGGTGCGCAGGCCCTCCTCGGTGATGGGGCCATCGGGCTCGAACGTAAGAAGGTCGGCGGCCGTCACGTGGACGTCGGGGCGCTGGCGGTCGACCTGGTTGGGCTTGTCACCCAGCACGGCGTCAAAGGCATCCATGGCAATGGGAACCAGACCCGGGTGGGCCACCCAGGTGCCGTCGTGGCCGTCGCCGGCCTCGCGCTCCTTGTCGGCACGCACCTTGGCGAGCGCCGCCTCGTTGGCCTCGGGGTCGTTCTTGATTGGGATCTGCGCCGCCATGCCGCCCATCGCGTGCGCGCCGCGGCTGTGGCAGGTCTTGATGGCCAGCAGCGAGTACGAGCGCAGGAAGTGGGTGGTCATGGTGACCAGGGCACGATCGGCAAGCACGAAGTCGGCATCGCGGCGGAACTTCTTGATGCACGAGAAGATGTAGTCCCAGCGACCGCAGTTGAGGCCAGCCGAGTGGTCGCGCAGCTCGTAGAGGATCTCCTCCATCTCAAACGCCGCGAGGATGGTCTCGATGAGCACGCAGCCCTTGATGGTGCCCTGGGGGATTCCCAGATCGTTCTGCGCCTTTACGAAGATGTCGTTCCAGAGGCGTGCCTCGAGGTGGCTTTCCATCTTGGGCAGATAGAAGTACGGCCCGGTATTGCGGCTGAGCTGCTCCCGCACGTTGTGGAAGAAGAAGAGGCCGAAGTCGAAGATGCCGGCCGAGATGGGCTCGCCATCCACCAGCACGTGCTTCTCGTACAGGTGCCAGCCGCGTGGGCGCACCAGCAGCGTGGCGATCTCGTCCTTGAGTGCGTACGACTTGCCCTCGGGCGACTCGAACGAGATGGAGCGGTTGACGGCGTCGCGCAGGTTGATCTGACCAAGGATTGTGTTGTGCCACGTAGGCGTGTTTGAGTCCTCGAAGTCGGACATGAACATCTTGGCGCCCGAGTTGAGGGCGTTGATGACCATCTTGCGGTCCACGGGGCCCGTGATCTCCACGCGACGGTCCTGCAGGTCGGCGGGGACCGGGGCGACCTGCCATGAGGCGTCGTCGCGGATGTGCTTGGTCTCGGGCAGGAAGTCCGGGCGCTCGCCAGCCTCAAAGGCGTCCTGGCGCACCACGCGGGCAGCCAGCAGTTCGGCGCGCCGGGCGCGGAATTCACGGTGCAGGCCGGCGACGAACGCCACCGCCTCCGGGGTGAGGATCTCCGCCATCTCTGGCGAGACGACCTCCAGGATCTCGACGCCTTCCGGAAGCTGCTGATCGGACATTGGTCCTCCGTGACCGTGTACTCGGGAATCGGTGCGCCTGATGGCGCGGACGCGGAACCCTACCCACACAGGTGCACCCGGCGCCACGGTCAATCGAACTGGATGACCACCTTGAGGGCTTCCCCGGTACGTGCGAGGCGAAATGCCTCGTCCACATGGTCAAAGGGCACGTGGTGGGTGACGATTCCATCGCAGCGAACACGTCCGCTGGCGAGGAGGTCGAGCGCATCGCGAATGTCGGCCGGGCCCGCTGAGTAGGTGGACTGCAGCGCCACCTCGCGCCAGAACACCGCCCCCAGGTCGAGCGGCACCATCTCACCAGGGGGTGTGGGCGCGAAGTACTGCACCACTCCCGCAGGGCCCGCCAGGTACAGGGCGTCGTTCATGGCGCCGTGATGATGCGTGCACACGATCACCTGATGCGCCAACCCACCTCCGAGCGCCTCGCGCACCGCCTCGGCGTCACACGCGGGCAACACTGTGGCCCCGAGCGCAGCGGCAGCGGGGCGGCGGGCCTCGTTGGGCTCAATCACCACGACGGTGCGCGCGCCCAGCACCCGCGCCATCTCGGCCTCCATCAGGCCCATTGAGCCCGCGCCGACGATGACCACATCCGACCCCGGCCCGACCCCGGCCAATCGCTGACCGCGCAGGATGCAGGCGAGAGGCTCGATGAGCGTGCCGGTGGTATCGCTCATGCCGTCGGGCAGCACATGTACATCGAGGTTCACGTTCTCGGCTGGCACCCGGATGAACTCAGCCAGGCCGCCCGGATCAATGCGCGTGGCACGGAACTGCTCGCACAGGGTGTCGCGACCGCTGACGCACAACTCGCATTCGAGGCACGGCACGTGGTGGTGCACGAATACGCGGTCGCCGACCGCGAACGGGGCGCCCTCCCCTACCTCCACCACGTCGCCGACGGGCTCATGACCAAGCACCACCGGTGCCTTGGTGTCCTGGTACCACTGCATGAGGTCCGTGCCGCAGATTCCGCACGCCCGGGTGCGGATGACGATCTCACCCGGACCGGCCGACGGCTCGGGGTGATCTTCGATCGAGAGACGTCCCGCCCCGTGGTAGATCGCTGCCTTCACGCCGGCGATGCTACCCATGCCGGCGCAGCGCGATGGGGCACACTCCAGGCATGGCCGACCGCCAGCTACTTGTCATCCGTCATGTGCCGTGGGAAGGACCGCACCGGATACTCGATGCCTTCGCGGGCATCCCAGTGGTGGAGGTGGATGGGCTCGCCCCCGGGGCGGCCCTCCCTGCACTCAATGATGTGCGGGGTGCGGTGATCATGGGTGGCCCGATGAGCGTGAATGACGGGGCTGAGCACCCGGGGCTCGACGCCGAGGTGGACTGGATCCGCCAGGCGCTGGCCGTAGACCTGCCAATGCTCGGCATCTGTCTCGGGTCGCAACTCATCGCGCGGGCAGCGGGCGCACCTGTGGCTCCCGGTCCGCGCAAGGAGATCGGCTGGCTGCCCGTGGAGATCGCCGACCCGCGCGATCCCGTCGTCGGCCCCCTCGCCCCCATGACGGTGGCCCTGCACTGGCATGGGGAGACGTTCCCGCTGCCTGACGGTGCCACCGCCCTCGGGCGGTCAGCCCTCACACCTGTGCAGGCCTACCGACTGGGCAGTGCCTGGGGTGTGCTCTTCCACCCTGAGGCCGATGAGGCGCTTGTTGATACCTGGCTGACCGTGCCTGCGATGCGCGCCGAGGCCGAGGAAGTGCTCGGGCCAGACGCCGAGGCCGCATTGCGCCTGGGCGCAATGCGGCACACCGAGGCACTCATCGCACGCTCGACGCAGGGGTTCGCCGCGTTCGCGGCACGTACCACCTGAGGTCCACACCCGACGTGGAGAACCGCGGGCCGAGGCGATGTCGTCATCCCCGGCCCGCACATCCTCACAGTGGTGCTACTCGTCCCCGCACTCGGGGAGGCCTGCTGCCACAGCGGCCTTATCGGCAGCGGTGTTCAACGCGTCATCGGCTGTGCTGGCGGTCGACGTCTTGGCGACGAGATCGTCAATAGATGTTGAGACCTGCACGTCTGCGGACTGCGCGACTCCGTTGTCCACAACGGCAGCCTGCGCATCAAGGTACGTCTGGTACGCATCGGCCATGGCAGCCGGTGGGGTAATCGCCCGCAACTCGGCCATGGCGGCGGTGGACTTGTCCGCGACGCTGGCAGCAAAGGCCTGAAGGCTCTCCAGGCTCGTACCGTCGATGCTGGCCTCCGCATCCTTCGCGAACGCCTTGACGTCGGTGCAGACCTTGGTGGCGGCAGCGACGAACTCGGCCTCGGTCATCTCCGGAGCAGCAGCGGTGGTGTCGGCAGCGCTGCTGGCCGACGATGAATCAGAGCCGCCGCAACCGGCGAAGCCGGCAACGGACACCGTGGCGGCAATGAGGCCGATGGCGGTCAGACGAGTGATCTTCATGGGGAATGGTCCTCTGGATTCGGGATATCGGCAGCTTGGGCGAACCGATGGGGACCATTCAATACAACTCCCCATTGACGCGCTACCGCTACGTGCCGGAGCGATTCACTCCCGTGACCTCACCCGATGCCACCGCGTGGATCTCTCCTCTGCGCTCCACCTGAAGGCGGCCAAGGTCGTCGATGCCGCGACACACGCCGGTCATCTCCCCCGCCGTTGTGCCCACGGTCACCTGCGCGCCCGCAAGGTGATCGCGTTTGGAAAATGCGGCAACCACCGCGGTTGGCCCGTGATCCACCCACGCCGCGTACCGGCGGCCGATTGATGTGAGTGCCGCAAGCAGCAGGTCGCCACGCCGGGGACGTGGCCCGATGGAGGCGAGCGACCCCGGCGTCCAGCGGGTGCTTGATACCTCGGGCACCGGGCCCACGTTGATGCCCATGCCGGCGATGGCCCAGATCACGCGCTCCTGATCGGCGGAGAGCTCGCACAGGATTCCGGCCACCTTCGCACCCGAGGCGATGATGTCGTTGGGCCACGCGATCTGTACGTCGGGCACCCCGACCTCGTCGAGTGCGTCGGCCAGACCCACGGCGATGACGAGCGGCAGCATCCCCGCCTCAATCGGGCTCACCCTCGGCCTGAGGATGACGGTGTACATCAGCGCCTCACCCGGGGCGTCCACCCACGAGCGCCCACGCCTGCCACGGCCAGCGGTCTGGTGGTCCGACCCGACGACGGTGCCCTCGGGCGCGCCCTCCCGGGCCAGACGGGCGGCCTCATCGTTGGTGGAACCGATCTCCGCCGTCCACGTGACGGGGCCTGCAAGCGGCCCAGAAAGCCGTGGCATCACGACTGACGGGATTACTGGGTCGGCAGATGGGTCGAGCACATACCCCGACCTTGTCGCCTCAATCGGCAGGCCGTCGGCCCGCAACGCATCGACGTGCCGATGCACCGCGGCCCGGGAGCAGCCGAGATCACGCGCAATGGCACCGCCCGACACCCGCGTGCCGGGCGAGGCGGCCAGGGCCGCCAGCACCGCATCCCGGCGTGCGGCTGCGTCGTCCTGAGCGTCAGACCCCATGCGGGCAGGGTAACGCCGTTTGAGCACCACAGGAAAGCGCGCCCGGGTGGATTCGAACCACCGACCGTCGGATTAGAAGTCCGGTGCTCTATCCAGCTGAGCTACGGGCGCCGATGCGGCCAGCGTAGCCGCATCGACGCCCATGCCCGAGGATTACTTCCCGTCGAACGCCGGGGTACCGGGTCCGTAGGACGCGCTCTCGAGCCCCTTGCGGATGTCCACCAGCATCTGGGTGTCCACATCCTTGTGCTTCGGGCGGTGGAGGAACAGCAGGCTGTCGCCGAGGCCCACACGGAACTTGCCGTTGTGCTCCTCCTCAACGGTGCCCACGGCCTCCAGCAGCGAGATGACCTCGCGCCACTCGACGTTGTGGGCCCCGCCGCCGTGGTCGAAGACCTTGTGGAGAGTGGCGCGGTGATGGCTGGTGAGGTGATCGGTCACGCGGTGATGCTCCTGTCATGTGAGTGAGGGCGGCCTGCGGGGGGCGAGCCTAGTCGGGTCACGGGTGAAAACGACGTGGGCCCCGCCACCCTAGGGGTGACGGGGCCCACGAGGACCATCCGATCACGCAGTGACTACGACAGGTACTTGCTCGCGTCGATGCCGTGCTCGGTCATCAGCTTCTCGAACGTCTCGCGCATCTCGTCCGGGTAGTCCGGGAGGTCGCCGTCGGCGAGAACCTT
>CANJMX010000090.1 GCA_947475125.1 Actinomycetota bacterium | reverse complement strand
CCACCCGCCTTCATCACCCTGTCGGCGATCTCGGTGATCTCAAGGTGGGGGTCCACCTCGGTGTGCACCTCAACGAGCTCGCCCATGTCGCGGATGACCTGCATCCATTCGCGAAGATCCTTCATCGCGCCAGCGCCTCGGCCAGCGCCGGTGCCGGGTCGAGCCCTGCGGCGATGCCCACGATCGGCGCTGACAGCCCTTCGCGGAGCGCCGCGCGTGCCATGCGGACGGCATCGGGCGTGGCCACGGCGTCACCGGCCACCGCGGCGGCGGTTGCGCGCCACAGCGGCAGGAGATCGTCGTCGCGCCCGGCTGCGACGGCTGCGGCGGAGAGCGCGACCAGGTCAGCCAGCGCCTCCACCACTGACAGGTCACCGGTGGCCGCGACGCGCACCAGACCCTGCGCGTAGCAGTAGTCGCCCGCAAGCACGGCCGCGCCCATTTCCACCTGCGATACGTGACGCGGTGCGCCGTGATGCAGCAGAAAGCCCTCGAGGATGAGCTCAAGGCCCAGGGCGTGTTCGCGCGCCAGCGGTGGGCACACAAGCGGCACCAGCACCTCATCGGCGTCAATGGTGCGACCGGCCAACGCGGGCTGCGCTGCCAGCACGGCTGCCACCGAATCGGCAGTGAGGGTGCTCATGCCATGCCTTCAAGCGCCCGCGCGAAGGCCTGCTCGGTTGCACGGAACTCGTCGTCACCATGGATGGTGCTCGTAAACCACGCCTCAAACTGCGAGGGCGGCGGATACACGCCGTTGGCCAACAGGCCGCGTGCCAGCCGGGCGTAGGCGTCGGTGTCGCAGGCGGTGGCGTCGGCGTAGTTGGTGACCGGGGAATCGGTGAAGAAGGGCGTGAGCATCGATCCGACGCGCTGAACCGTGACCGGCGCGCCGCTGTCGCGGATGATCGCTTCGAGCCGTGCGCCGTTCTCCTCAAGCTGCTCGTAGGTGCCCTCGGCAGCCAGGCGGCAGATGACCGCGAGCCCCGCAGTGGTGGCCAGCGGATTGCCCGACAGCGTTCCGGCCTGGTAGCAGGGGCCCTCGGGCGCCAGTTCGCGCATCACATCGGCCCGCCCACCAAACGCACCCACCGGCAGGCCGCCACCGATGATCTTGCCCATGCACGTGAGGTCGGCCTTCACGCCGTAGCGCTCCTGTGCACCACCACGTGCCACCCGGAATCCGGTGATGACTTCGTCGAGAATGAGCAGCGCGCCGGTGCGGTCGCAGGCGGCACGAAGGCCCTCGAGATAGCCCGGCGCGGGAGGTACCACGCCCATGTTGCCGGCGACCGGCTCCAGAATGATCGCCGCGGCGCCCTCGAGCGCGACCTCGGCTGCCGCAAGGTCGTTGTAGGGCACCAGGCGGGTGGCGGCGGTGGCGCCCGCCGTGACGCCCGGGCTGGTGGGCACTCCCAACGTGGTGGCCCCGCTGCCGGCCTGCGCGAGCAATCCGTCAATGGCGCCGTGGTAGCCGCCCTCGGTCTTCACGATCACCTCGCGGCCCGTGGCGGCGCGCGCCAGACGCACCGCACCCATCACGGCCTCGCTGCCGCTGGAGGTCATACGAAGGCGCTCGATGGACGGCATGGCGTCACGTACGGCCTCGGCGAAGACGATCTCCCGCTCGGTTGGAGCGCCGTAGGAGGTGCCACGGGCGAGGGCGTCGCGCAGGTCGTCAATCACTACTGGCGGTGCGTGGCCCAGAATGGCCGGGCCCCATGAGGCCAGGTAATCGACGTATACGTTGCCATCCACGTCGAACACGCGGGTGCCCTCGGCACGGTCGATAAAGATGGGGTCACGCCCGATGCCCCGCATGGCACGCACGGGTGAGTTGACCCCGCCCACCAGCGACTGCTTCGCGCGCGCGAACAGCTCCCGGCTTCGCGTATCGGTGGGGGACGCAGGCATTGGGTCAGGCCGTCGGCAGGGGCGCGCCGGCGATGGCGATGTCCTCCCACGCCCGGTACTCGGGTGAGTAGTACTTGAGGCGCACCTTCTTGAATTCGAAGGTGGAGTAGAGGACCGCGTAGTCGTCGTCGGCAAGGCCGGCCTCGGCCGCGAGCGCCGCGATGGTCTCCTCGCAGGCGTCCTTTGACTTGGCGTGCACCATGGTGAAGAGGCTGTAGGGCCAGTCGTCGTAGGTGGGGCGCTTGTAGCAGTGGCTCACCGACTTGAAGGTGGCCATGCGGCTGCCGAAGTCGTCGACGCTGTCGGCTGGCACCTTCCATACGGCCATGCCGTTGGCGCCGAAGCCCGCCTTGCGGTGGTTCAGCACGGCGGCGAAGCGACGCATGATGGTGCGGTCCTGCATCTCCTGCGCCTTGGCGATGAGGTCGTCGGGATCGATACCGGCGGCATCCGCCCAGGCGTCGAACGGCGCCGGTACGAGTGGCAGGTCCTGCTGCAGGATGAGGATGGCCGCGCGGTCCTCGTCGGTGGGCGGCTTGCCATCGCCGCGCTGCGGTGCGGGCACCGGCTCAACACGGGCGACGTTGCCGCTGTCCCCGGTCATGTCCAGCTGCACATTGATCTTGTACAGCGTGATGGTGGGGAGGATGCGCATGGAGGTGGCGCCGGTCTCGCGCGCGAGGATGTCGAGGGTCTCCTCCAGCGACAGCCGCGACCCGGGCTCGAGTGCGAGCGTGAACCACATGTTGAAGTTGTGGGTGCGGCGGTAGTTGTGGCTCACACCGGGGTGGCCATTGATCACGGCTGCGGCATCAAACAGAAGCTCGTCCGGGTACGACGCCGCAACCAGCGTGCTCTCGTAGCCCAGTGCCCGGGTGTCGAAGATGGCGGAGACCTGCCGGATGATCCCGGCGTCCTTCAGTACCTGCATGCGGGCAAGGACCTCGTCCTCG
Organism: Actinomycetota bacterium; assembly: GCA_947475125.1. Lineage (GTDB taxonomy): Bacteria > Actinomycetota > Thermoleophilia > Miltoncostaeales > Miltoncostaeaceae > SYFI01. The sequence continues at coordinate 3,329 of CANJMX010000090.1, read as the reverse complement.
TCGATGCCCACGGTCTCGGCGATGTTGACGAACGGGCGTCGTACCAGGGCGATGCCGGCCTGCAGCGCGTTGAGCAGCCGCTGGTCCACCTCGTCGGGCTTGTGGCGCGTGGGCTTGGCTTCGGTGGTGCTCACGATGCGTCCTCTTTCATCCACTTGGCCGCGTCGATTGCGGCATACGTGATGACGATGTCGGCCCCGGCCCGCACGATTGCGGTGAGGGTCTCCATCATCGCCTGGCGTTCATCCAGCCAGCCGCGCTCGGCGGCGGCCTTGATCATCGAGTACTCACCACTCACGTGGTAGGCGGCTACGGGCAGGTCGGTGGCGCCCCGCACCGCGTGGACGACGTCGAGGTAGGTGGCGGCCGGCTTCACCATCACCATGTCCGCGCCCTCGGCCACGTCGGCCCGCACCTCGCGAAGGGCCTCGCGGATGTTGGGCGGATCCATCTGGTATCCGCGGCGGTCACCATGCCCGGGGGCCGATCCAGCGGCCTCGCGGAAGGGCCCATAGAAGGCCGATGCGTACTTGACCGAGTACGACATGATCGCCGTGGTCTCGTGGCCCGATGAATCGAGCGCACTGCGGATGGCTCCCACCCGTCCATCCATCATGTCGCTTGGGGCCACCACGTCTGCACCGGCACGCGCGTGGCTCACCGCGGTGCGTGCGATCACGTCGAGTGAGGGGTCGTTATCGACCTCACCATCGGGGCCCAGCAGGCCGCAATGCCCATGGTCGGTGTAGGCGCACAGGCACACGTCGGTGATGACCACCAGGTCGGGTACCCCGGCCTTGAGCGCACGCACGGCCTGCTGCACCACGCCGTCGTCGGCATGGGCGGAGGTGGCCACGGCATCCTTCTGGTCGGTGACGCCAAACAGCAGCACACCACCCACGCCGGCCTCGTAGGCGGCGCGGGCCTCATCCACCATCAGGTCGGGCGAGAGTCGGGCGATTCCCGGCAGCGCGTCAACCGGCTGGCGGATTCCCTCACCGGCGACCGCGAACATGGGCAGCACCAGCTGTGACGGGCGCACCACCACCTCGCGCACCAGACGCCGGATGGCATCGGTGCGGCGCAGCCGGCGGTGCCGGACAAAGGGGAACGCGCCTGTCGCGGCGGCGGTCTCGGTGCTTTCAGATCCCACGACTCGCGAGTGTATCGTCGGTTCCGTGACTGACGGAGGGGGTCGGAGCGGGTTCGGGGCGATGGGGTCAGGTGACCCCGCCCTCGACGCGGCGGGCATTTCGCCCGCCCACATGATCGCCGGCTACCACGCGGGCCTCTTCCCGATGGACTCCGACGACGACGTGGGCCCGGTTGGCTGGTACTTCACCGACCCCCGTGCGGTCATCGTCACGGCCGATGCCCGTATTCCGCGCACGGTGGCCCGCATGCTGCGCCGCCGCGCCTACGACGTGCGTGTGGATACCGCATTCGGTGAGGTGCTCCGGGCCTGCTCGGGCGATCGCGATGGCGTGTGGCTCACCCCGCGGCTCATCGGTGGATATGAGGCCCTGCACGATCTCGGGATTGCGCACAGCATCGAGGCATGGGATGGCGACGTGCTCGCCGGGGGACTGTTCGGCATCGCGATCGATGGCCTGATGACGGCTGAGAGCATGTTCCACCACCTGCCCGATGGTGGAAATGCGGCAATCGCAGGGCTCATCGGGATCGCACGCCTCAATGGGTTCACCCTCATCGACGTGCAGATGGAGTCGCCCCACGTGATGCGCTTCGGCGCCACGCTGGTGGAGGCCGATGCGTACACCCAGATGCTGGCCGAGGTGCTCCGGCCCTAGGTGCCGTGCCTAGAGACGTTTCGAACACGTGCAACGCACCAGAACCACTTCAGCGAGCGCCGACCGGGTCAGTTCTCGCTGATGTGATGTGCAAATCCCCAAACACCCGCTACCCGGTAACGGCTGCCTTCCGCGGTGCGACCTGCACACGCTTACTGAAGTGCGCCACCACCGCTGACTGCGTACGTGCAGTAGTGGTGATGACCGAGGTACCACGGCTCAGATGTACGGAGCAGGAATAGGTGCGCTTCGCATTGGTGCGCCGGATGGTGCATGTGCCGGTGGCGGAGTGTCCAGCAGGTCGTGAGGTTGCCCGCTGGGTAATTCGTGTGGCCCCTGCCGGAACAGATCCGGTGGTGACACAGGTGGTTGCGACGCAGTGCACCCGGCCGGTGATGGCCACGGTGGCTGCCACTGCAGTTGGTGTCGCGGTGGCTTCCGCTGTGGGTGTCGCGACGGGTGCTGCTGTGGCAGTTGCCGCCGTGGTGAACGAATTGCTCGCGTCAGAGGGCTGCCCGTCACCCACGATGTTGCGTGCGCGTACCGCACAGGTGTAGGTGGCTCCCAGTGTGAGCCCCTCGACATTGATGCGAAGTGAATCGGTGGTGGTGGTTGCCTCGGCCTCAGCTGCCCCGGTGGATGAGCTGCAGGTGGCCTGATATCCGGTGATGGGACTTCCCCCATCTGCCTCAGGTGCAAGAAATGACACCACCACAGTGCTTTCCTCGACAGCCGGCTGCTCGACAGCGACCTGGGTGGGAGCGCCTGGAGCGTAGATCGGGCGAAAGAGCGGTGAGGAGATTGTTTCAACGCCTTCGGTAAGGGTGCCACCGGTGGGTGTGTACGGGGGGGCGGTGCTCCCGCCATAGCCCGTGCCTCCCCACGTCACCACTGAGCCATCAGCCTTCAGCGCAGCGAAGGCTTGGCGGTTCGAAAAGATCTGGGTGACGCCCGAGGAGAGGTTGTCACCGGTGTGCGGGGGGACGGTGATCTCGCCAAGGCCTGCATTTCCCCACGTCACCACTGAGCCATCGGCCTTCAGCGCAGCGAAGGCGCCAGTGGTCGAGAAGATCTGGGTGACGCCTGAGGAGAGGGTGCCACCGGTGGGCGGTGTGCGGGTGGTGCTCCCGCCATTACCCGAACTTCCCCACGTCACCACTGAGCCATCAACCTTCAGAGCAGCGAAGGCAAAGTCATCCGAGAAGATTTGGGTGACGTCTGAGGAAAGGTTGTCGCCTGCGGGTGTGTGGGTGGCGGTGCTCCCGCCATTGACCGAACTTCCCCACGTCACCACTGAGCCATCGGCCGTCAGCGCAGCAAAGGCACGCGTGGTGGAGAAGATCTGGGTGACGCCTGAGGAGAGGTTGTCGCCTGCGGGTGTGTGGGTGGCGGTGCTCCCGCCATAGCCCACATCTCCCCACGTCACCACGGAGCCATCGGCCGTCAGCGCAGCAAAGGCACGCTCGGTGGAGAAGATCTGGGTGACGCCTGAGGAGAGGTTGTCGCCTGCGGGTGTGT
>CANJMX010000089.1 GCA_947475125.1 Actinomycetota bacterium | reverse complement strand
CGGCACGCCCTGGTATTGCATGGCGACACGAGCGGCCTCGGCATTGCCGGCGCCGTCGGGCAGCGGTCCATCGAACGGCTTGTAGTCGGATGTTGAGGCGGCCAATGCTGCGCTCCGCTGGCGTGCCGCTTCTTCGGCGATTGCGGCGCGCAGGTCGGCGCGGGCGTTGTTCAGCACGTTCCTGCGCTGGGCCATGATGGCCTCGACGTGCGCCTTCTCGGCTGCGGCGTTGGTCACCTCAACCTTGGCGGCCTCGCGGTCCTTGGTGAGCTGCACGCCGATGCGGACAGTGCGGTCGCGGAAGGTGCGCATGTTGCCCACCACATGGGCGTCCTCGGTTCCGGCGCGCTGAATGGCGTCCACCTGGCCCACGGCATCGGTGAGACTGCCGCTTGATACGAGCACCTCGACGAGTGACGGGTCGGGGTGGCGGTAGAGCGCATCCATGCGCTCGCTGAGGATGCGCTGTGAGATGTGCAGGTCGGCGATGGCCTTCTTGAGCACACCCTCGTTCTTTGTGATGTCGGCCCGGATGTTGCCGAGCTTCCACACGGCACCGTTGTACTTCTCGGCTGCGACCTCGACCTGATGGCCAAATGCATCGAGCTTGGCCTGGAGCCGCTTGACGGCGGCCTTCTTCTCGCGCACCGTGTACGGGGCGCCCGACGTGATGGCGGGCACGCCAATGCCCGCCATGAGGGCGGTACCGGCGAGGATCGAGGCGAGCACGCGACGCGCTCGTGGCATGTGATTGGCCTGCTGCACGAATTGTGACCCTTTCACGAAATGGCACCCTGCAGGGAAATCCCGGTTGCACGTGACACATGCGGCATTTCGTGTTGATCCCGTCCGGGGCCATGAGCACAATCCGGAACGTGAGGCGACGCGTGCCATGTGCATTTCGCGGGATCGCTGCCGGGGCCTGCATTTGCGCCCTGGCGGCCGGATCCGCCCTTGGCGCGGGCACTTCCGACCCGATCGCCCGTGGTATCGGTGCCATCGTGCCCGGCCGCAACCTCGCCACGGCCGCCGCTGGGCCGCATCACCCCACTCGATCGGCCACCGCAACCCCATCTGCTGCCGTTGCAGCAGGCGGCACGGTGTCGGTAAATGTTGGGGCAGGGCCGGGTGGATCCGGCGCTCTCGCCGAGGCCGAGGCCAACGCCTCGGGCGTTCGGCTGTTTGGCGGCCGGGTGGTGGTGAATGCGCTGCATGTGGGTATCCGGTCCGACGCCGGTGCCCAGGGCACCGAAGCGGGCGTGGCGGCATGGTCTGCCGACATCACGGTGGATGGTCAGGACATCACTGAGCAGCCCGGGACGCCTGTGGACATTGCGGGCATCGGCACGCTTACGCTGATGGAGCAGCTGGTGGATGGCGGAACGGTGACCGCCAACGCCCTGCGCGTGCAGATCACCGATCCTGCGTCGGGTCTCCCGGTGGGCACTGACGTGGTGCTCGGACACGTGGAGGCCACGACCGGGGATCCCATTCCCGACTCGCCATCTCCCGACCCCGGGAGTGCGCCGAGTGCCCCGGGAGCCGCCGGGCCCGCAGATGGCGCTGATGCGCCGCCGTCGATCAGCGGTCGCGCGCTCCCCATTGCCGGGGCCCCGTCGACGACCCCGGTACCCGGTGCGACGTCGCCACTCACTCCGTCGTCGGGCCTCGGGCTGCCGCGCCAGATCGCTCCAGGTGTGACGGCGGTACCCACATCGGCGGGCTATGCCTTTCCGGTCGCGGGTGGCACGTCGAACGACTTCTCAGACGACTACGGAAACCCCCGTGCCGACACCGGGTGGCATCAGGGCAACGACATCTTCGCGTCGGCGGGTACCCCGCTGGTGGCCGTGGCCGACGGCACGCTGTCGAAGGTGGGGGTCAACAATCTGGGTGGCAACCGCCTGTGGCTCACCGACGACCGTGGCACGGCCTACTACTACGCGCATCTCTCGGCGTTCTCACCCGTTGCGACCGAAGGGGCCCGGGTTCGGGCCGGTGAGGTCATCGGATTCATGGGCAACACGGGCGATGCCATCAGCACCCCGCCGCACCTGCACTTTGAGATGCACCCGGGGAATGGCGACAGCGTGAATCCATACCCGTACTTGATGGCGTGGCTACGCAATGCGCCGGTTGCCCGGGCATTTACCGCCGCCACCGTGTCGGTGGGCCATGTGCCCGCCGCCGGGGCCACGCTTCTTGGTGCTGCCCCCATTGCCGAGGCCGTGACCGGCCCCGGCAATGGCACCGCGGTGGCTGTCCGCTAAGAGGTGCGCGCTCCGCGCTTGGTGCGCACGACGCCCTGCAGTGCGTCGGCGCTGAATGCCCCTACGCCTTCGCCGTCCACCGCGTAGTGGTACAGGGCCACCGACAGGATCTGGCTGAGGGTGCTGGCGAGCACCGATCCGATGATGACGAGCAGCCCGCCGACGACGGCGACGGCGATGCCTGCGGCGGCTGACGTGCCTCCTGCCATTGCAATGCCCAGGAAGACGAGGATGATGCCGGGGAGCACGATCAGTACGCCGACGATGCCACCGGTGACGGCCTGGCCGGTTACCTGCTGGCCCCAGCGCTGCTTGAACAGTGACGATGAGCGCTTGAGGGCGTTGATGGGTCCGGCTCCCTCAAAGGTGATGACGGGCACCGCGAGAAACGACACCAGTGCCCAGGCGACACCGGCGAGCGCGCCGACGATGGCCCCACCCGCGCCATCAAAGCGGGCCTCGATGGCCCGGATGACGATGGCGACCGTGGTCACCACAAGCGCCCACTTGGCGATCTGCGGGATGCGCTCCCGCGATACGTGAAGACCGTCGCTGAGAGTGCATGACTCCCCACGAAGGGCCCGATCGGTGGCCGCGCAGAGGCCCACCCCGAAGAACACCCCGGTGAACGCGGCCAGGTACGCGCTGATGGCGAACAGCACGATCGCAGCCCACAGGACGTTGGAGACCACCAGCAGAAGGATGCCGGGGAGCACGAAGATGATCGCGATGGCAAGAGCAACGGCCATTCCCGCGATGGGGAATGCCATGAGGCTCTTGTTATCGCGCAGCGTGTGCCAACTGATTTTCGCGAGTGCGATTCCTGCGCGGAATCGTGATTGCTTGGGCATTGAGGGGTATGTCCTCTGGTCAGACGCCGAAACTGTCCCCGCACGAGCAGGTACTGGTGGCGTTGGGATTTTTGATCACGAAGCCGCGCCGCATGAGCGTGGTGGTGTAGTCAACCACGGATCCACTTACGTAAATGGCGCTCTTGAGATCCAGCAGCACGCGGATGCCGTTGCTCTCGATCTGCCGCTCGTCAGGCGCGGGCATCGCACCACGCGGAATCAGATCGATGGAGTATTCGAGGCCGGAGCAGCCGCCGGCGTGGATACGCAGCCGCACGCCATGGTCCATGCCCTCGCGGTCAGCCGACTCGCGCACGTATCCGGCGGCAGCGTCGGTAACCGCGAGGCCAGCCCCGGCACCTGTGGCCTGCTGCTCACGGGCAGCTCGCGCACGCTCGCGTGCGGCGGCCTTCTTCTGGTCGAGGGTCAGCGCTGGGGCAGGGGCGGCCTGATCAGCCATAGCCCATCACCTTCATCAGCAGCTTGCCGTCGTCGGTCATCTTGTCGGGGCCCCACGGCGGGTCCCATACCCAGTTGACGTCAACTGCGGTGACACCGTCGAGCGGCTCAACGAACTTGCGCACGTCGGCGATGATCTGCTCGGTGAGCGGGCACCCCATGGATGTGAGGGTCATGTCGATGTCCACCTTGCCGGTGGTCTCGTCGACATGCACGTTGTACAGCAGGCCCAGATCGACCACGTTGATGCCGATCTCGGGGTCGTCCACCTGCTTCATCGCCTCGCGGACGTCATCCTGGTTCACCATCTCAGCCTCCGTGTGCGGTGGTCTCACGATAGCTGGCGATCGCGTCGCGAAGCGCCAGCCATGACAGCAGTGCGCACTTGACGCGCACCGGGTACTTGGCCACACCCTCCAGGGCGATGGCATCGCCCAGCAGGTCCTCGTCGGGCTCGGCGTCGCCGTGCATCACCAGGCGGAAGTGCTCCACGATTTCGAGGGCCTCATTCAGGTCCTTATCCGCTGCCACCTCGGTGAGCATCGATGCCGCGGCCTGGGAGATGGAGCAGCCGTCGCCGTCGGTTCTGATCTCGACGATGCGGTTGTCCTCCACGCGGATGTCGAGGAAGCACTCGTCGCCGCACACCGGATTGTGCTCGTGCACCGATGCCGATGGGTGATCGATGCGCCCGCGGCCACGTCGGTTGCGGTAGTGGTCGAGGATGAGTTGCTGGTACAGGTCGTCGAGTCCGCCCATGGTCAGACTCCGAACCAGGTGCGGCACTCGATGAGGGCATCGCGCAGGGCGAGGATGTCCTCATCGGTGGTGTAGACGTGGGCACTGGCGCGCGTGGTGCTCTGCGTGCCCAGCACGCGCATGAGCGGCTTGGCGCAGTGATGGCCCGCCCGAACGCACACGCCCTTCGAATCGAGGAACTGCGCGATGTCGTGGGGGTGGACGGCGTCGAGGGTGAACGACACGGCCGCGCCGCGCCGGTCGGGATCTGTGGGTCCGAGAATGGTGAGGCCGGGAACCTCGTCCAATGCGTCGATCATCAGCTCGGCGGTGGCCCGCTCGTGCTCGCGCACACGGTCCATTCCGAGCGCCTCGAGGTATTCAACCGCGGCCCCGAGCCCCACGGCCTCGGCGATTGGCGGGGTTCCCGCCTCAAACTTCCAGGGGATCTCGGCCCAGGTGGACCCTTCGGTGGTGACGTCGGAGATCATCTCGCCACCGCCCAGGAACGGCTCCATCGCATTGAGTCGCTCGGGAGAGGCGGCCAGCGCGCCGATTCCCGTGGGGCCAAGCATCTTGTGACCGGTGAACACCAGGAAGTCGCTGCCGATCGCCGTGGCATCAACCGGCATGTGGGGCACGCTCTGGGTGGCGTCAATCATGGTGAGCGCCCCGGCCTGATGCGCCATCTCCACGATTTCGTGCACGGGGTTGATGGTTCCGAGCACGTTGGACACATGCACGGCGGCCACCATGCGGGTGCGCGGGCCGATGAGCGCCCGCAGGGCATCGAGCTCGACCTCACCCTGAGGGGTGACCGGGGCGAACAGCACCTTGGCTCCGGTCAGGCTGGCCACGATCTGCCACGGCACCACGTTGGAGTGATGCTCCATCTCGGTGACCACGATCTCGTCGCCCTTACGCAACTCGCGCGCACCCCAGGCCCAGGCCACCAGATTGATCGCCTCAGTGGCGTTCTTGGTGAGCACCAGCGCCTCGCGCGGGTGGTTGATGAGGCGCGCAGCGGCCGTGCGCCCGGCTTCAAAGCGATCGGTTGCCTCGGCTGCCATCTCGTACACGCCACGGTGCACGTTGGCGTTGGTCTCGCGGTAGTACGCGTCCATCGCGTCCAGCACCACTTGGGGCTTCTGCGAGGTGGCTGCCGAATCGAGATAATGCAGCGGGCGGCCACCGGGCCGCGGGGTGGCGAACATGGGGAACTCCGCGCGGATCGCGTGGGCGTCCAGTGCGGAGCTCCCCGTGGTCGTCATCAGTTGGGCGCGTGGGCCGGCTCGTGTGAGCCGAACTCCACGTAGCCCTTGTCCTCGAGGTGCTCGGCCAGCTCGGGACCACCGGTCTGGGCGATGCGCCCTTCAAACATCACGTGCACGACGTCCGGTGTGATGTAGCGCAGGATGCGCGTGTAGTGGGTGATGATGAGGCATCCGAGGTCGGGGCCGCGCTGGGCATTGACGCCCTCCGACACAATGCGCAGCGCATCGACGTCGAGCCCTGAGTCGGTTTCATCGAGGATCGCGAACTTCGGCTCGAGCAGCGCCATCTGCAGGATCTCGTGACGCTTCTTCTCGCCGCCTGAGAAGCCCTCGTTCAGGTAGCGGTCCGAAAACGACGGGTCAAACTGCAGGAGTGCGCTCTTCTCCTTGAACAGCTTGGCGAACTCGCGCACGGGGATCTCCTCGCCGCGCGACGCGTTGACCGCGGTGCGCAGGAAGTTCATCACCGAGACACCGGGCACCTCGACCGGGTACTGCATGGCGAGGAACAGGCCCTTCTGGGCGCGCTCGTCGGCAGCCATGGCGGCGAGGTCCTCGCCGCCGAACAGCACAGAGCCGCCTGTGATCTCGTATCGCGGGTGGCCAGCGAGGGCGTATGCGAGCGTGCTCTTGCCCGAGCCATTTGGCCCCATAAGGGCATGCACCTCGCCCTGAGGCACTTCGAGGTCCACACCCTTGAGAATGGGCGTGTTAT
>CANJMX010000088.1 GCA_947475125.1 Actinomycetota bacterium | reverse complement strand
CGGGCCGAAGGGCTTTGCGTTCGTGCTGATGATCGGCGTGCTGCTCTCGCTGTTCACCGCCGTGCTGGTGACCCGCGTCGTCATCGAGATGCTGGCCGGCACCAAGGTGTTCCAGAACGAGAAGGTCATGGGTCTCACCGCCCGCGAGCCGAAGTGGAAGTTCGACTTCGTTGGCAAGTGGCGCACGTGGCTTGCCATTTCGTTCATCCCGATTGCATTCGGTGCCGTGTTTATCGGTATCAAGGGGCTCAACCTGGGCCTCGACTTCAATAGCGGCACGCGCATTGAAGTGGCCTTCGTCAAGGGAACGCCCACTGAGGGGCAGGTGCGATCGGTTGTTGCGGCCGACGGCTACCCGGAGGCCAAGGTGCAGGTGACCACCGACACCGCGACCGGTCGCACGGGATTCCAGATTCAGACCCCCACGCTGCAGCCGGCGCAGCTCAACCAGTTGAAGCGCGACCTCGACCAGAAACTCGGGGGTATCGACGAGCGTGCCTACGTGGTGGAGACGGTCGGCCCCACCTTCGGTCGAGAGGTGGTGAAACGGGCGGCCTGGGCGATTGCGCTCTCGTTCCTGCTCATCATCGTGTACCTGACGATCAGATTTGAGTACCGCCTGGCGCTCCCGGCGTTGCTCTCGGTGGTGCATGACGTGTTTCTGTCGCTTGCCATTTACTCGATCACCGGCAGGGAGGTGACGAGTGCGACGGTGGCCGCGCTGCTGACCATCCTCGGTTACTCGCTGTACGACGTGGTTGTGGTGTTCGACCGCATCCGCGAAAACGGGCCGCTCATGCGGAACGCGCGCTACAAGGACGTGGTCAACCGGTCTGTGCACGAGACCCTGACCCGTTCTGTAATCACGGGCCTCACGGCCATCGTGCCCGTCGGGCTGCTGTTTATTTTCGGTGGCAGCACGCTGCGCGACTTCGCGTTCGCACTGCTCATCGGCCTGCTGGCGGGCGGAATCTCATCGGTGCTCATTGCGGCCCCGCTCGCCGCCATCTGGAAGGAGCGCCAGCCAGAGGGACGCAAGCGGGCCGCAAAGGCGCACAAGCGCACGTCGCGAGAGACCAGATACGCGCAGGACGGCGTGGACATGGTTGCCCTTGAGCGCGCAGAGGCCGCGCTGATGGCCGACGATGCCATGCCGTCGCTCATGCAGGAGCCGTCGGGGGAAGACGCCAATGACGACGCGCCCGACGCGCCCGACGCGCCCGACGAGTCCGACGGACCCGACGCGCCGGCCGGGGATGCGCCATCATCAGACGTGCCGCCGACCGCACCTGCGGGAGACGGCGGCGAGTCGGGTACCTCCCGTCCCGCCCCGACGCCGCCGCCTGAGCGGCAGCGTCGCCATGGCCAGGTCCGTCGCAGGAGGAAACCATGATCGGTGTGCGCGAAGCGGTTGAGCAGGCGATATTCGTTGCGGTCGGTGCCGCGGCGCTCACCCGCGAACGTGCCGAGGCCATCGTGTCCGACCTGGTGCGGCGTGGGCAGCTGGGCGAGGACGAGGGGCGCATTACGGTGGACCGCCTGATGGAGCGCGCACGCGGCGCCAGCGGCGGCGCATCGGGCTTTGTCGGCAAGATCGAGGGTGGGGTGCAGGGCGTATTGCGTGAATTCGGCATCGCCCAGCGCGATGACCTGGCCGAGGTGGATCAGCGCATCAGCGACCTTGAGCACCGCATCCGCCTTCTCGAGGAGTCGGGCAGCAGCACTCCCGGCGTCGAGTAGCACCGCGGCTGGCGGCAGGGCCACTGGTACCGTGACGCCATGAGCAGGGACGACAAGCGCGGGACCATCTCGCGGCTGCGCGACATCGCGCAGATCGCCACCAAGCACGGCTTCGGATATGTGTTTCGCCGCGGCGGCTCGGGCGATGCGTCGGATGACCGCTCCACCCGCGCCGTTCGACTGCGGGAAATGTTTGAGGAGCTCGGGCCGACATTCGTGAAGTTCGGGCAGCTGCTGTCCACACGCCCGGACCTGGTGCCGCAGGACATCATCGACGAACTGCGCCGCCTGCAGGACAGCGCCCGACCGGAGCCATTCGAGGCGATCCGCGGGGTGGTGGAAGACGACCTCGGCCTTACGCTCGAGCAGGCATTCGAGTGGTTCGACGAGGAGCCCATCGGCTCGGCATCGGTGGGGCAGGTGCACGTGGCGGGCCTCCCGGGTGGCCACGAGGTGGTGGTGAAGGTGCAGCGCCCTGGGGCCGCGGCCACGCTGTCCGCCGACATCGAACTGCTCTACAAGCTGGCGGCGCTGGCCAAGGATCGCGTCAAGCGGCTGTCGTTCATCGACCTCACCAGCTTGGTGGATGAGTTCGCGCGCACCGTTCGCCACGAGCTTGACTACCGCAATGAGGCCCGCAGTTGCGAGGCCGTTCGTGGCCACTTCGCCGCGAATGAGCACGTCGACGTTCCAAAGGTGCACTGGAGCCGCACGAGGGAGCGGGTGCTCACCATGGATCGGGTCGCCGGGCGTCCGCTGGCGCATGTGGACCTCGAGACGATGAGCACCGAGGAACGGCGTCTGCTGGCCGCTCGGATCGCCGAGAGCTGGATGCAGATGATCTTCGCGGACGGTCTGTTTCATGCCGATCCGCACCCGGCCAACATCATGGTGATCGGCCCCGACCACATCGGGCTGATCGACTTCGGCATGGTGGGGGTGCTGTCGAAGGGCGATCGTGAGTCCGCCGTGCGCCTGTTCGGCGACATCCTTGAACAGAACATGGAACGTATTCCGCGCGACCTGAAGTCGCTGGGAATCAAGTACCCGCGTGAGGTCGAGGCGGAGTTTTCGGAGCGTCTCACGCTCGTCATGGCGCAGTACGTGGGCGCCTCGATGGACGAGATCGACGTGCGCGGGGTGCTGCACGACATCTTCGGACTCATCTACGAACTTGAGATCACGCTCCCGGCACGCTGGATCCTGCTGGATAAGGCGCTCGCCACGCTGGCCGGCGTGGCCCTGGAGATCTCACCCGACTTCAACGTGTTCGAGACCGCCCGGCCCTACGCGCGGCGGTTGTACCTCGAGCGGTTCAGCCCCGACCGCATCGCATCCCGCGTGAGTGGGGATCTGGGCAAGTACGCCAGCGCGCTGCTCGACTATCCATTTCAGGTGTCCGAGCTTCTGGACGAGTTCAAGGATGGCGAGGTGCATATCGCCATCAACCTCGAGGAACTCCGGGCGGCCAGCGACAAGGGTCTGGCCGCGGCCAACCGGGTGGCGGTGTCGCTGGTGACGGCCGCGGTGATCCTGGGCTCAGCCCTCATCGGCACCTTCGTGACGAGTGGCCCGCACATCTTCGGGCTTGCGTGGATCGGTGTGCCGGGTTTTGTGGCCGGGCTCGTGCTGTTTGGATGGCTGGTTATCGGGATGATCCGCTCGGGCGCCTGGTAGCCCCCCGCCGCATCCGTTCGCGGTGGTACGGTCGGACGGGCTGATGGCAGACCCCGTAACGAGCCCCGAAGAGCCCCCGTGGCGCGCCACCCGCGTGCGGTACGCCGACGTGCGTCGCCTGCAACTGGCGCTCGGGTGCCCCGAGCCCATGGCCTGGATCATGGTGCGACGTGGACTCGCGGATGTCGCGGCGGCCCACGCCTTCCTCGCCACCGATGGTGACCTCGGAGATCCTGAGGCCATCGACGGCATCTCCGCCGCCGCCGACCGCCTGGTTGAGGCCATCGCCAAGGGCGAGCGCATCGCAATCCATGGCGACTACGACTGCGATGGGGTGTGCTCCACGGCGATTCTCGCCGGCGCGCTTCGTGCCCGGGGAGCGGACGTCGTCACCTTTCTCCCCAGCCGCTTCACTGATGGATACGGGGTGTCGGAGGCCACTGTGGAGCGGTTGGCCGATGAGGGCGCGCGGGTGTTCACCACTGTGGACTGCGGAGCGTCGAGCGTGGAGGCCCTCACCCGCGCCCACGAGTTGGGGATGGATGTGATCGTGCTCGACCACCACCTGGCGGGCGGCGCGCGCCCACCAGGCATCATCGCCAACCCGGCACTCGGGCGGGGGATGGAGGCACTTCCCGCCGCTGCGGGCGTGGTATTTGATGTCACGCGTGCCATCGCGGTGCGCCTGGACGGCGACCTGCTGTCGCCGTCGGCAGAGATGGGGATTGACCTCGCCGGCCTCGCCACGGTCGCCGATGCAGTGCCGCTCATCGAGGGGAACCGGCGACTGGTGCACCGGGCGATTGCGGCCATACGTCGCGGCGAGCGTCCGGGCATCAACGCGCTGTGCGCGGTGGCGGGCTCCAATCACCGCGTCATCACACCCCGTGGCCTGTCGTTCACGCTGGCGCCCGCAATCAACGCCGCCGGCCGTCTGGGTGACCCCGGGCGGGCCCTCGAACTGCTGCTCGCAACTGACGAGCGCGAGGCCCGTGCGCTTGCCGAGGAGCTCTGGGCCCTCAACACCACGCGGCGTGACGTCGAGCGACAGGTCACGGCGGAGGCCATCGCGATTGTGGAGGCCGAGACCGGTCAGCGAGCCGATGCCGCCATCACACTGGTGGCGGGAGAGGGGTGGCACGAGGGTGTGGTTGGCATCGTGGCATCGCGCATGGTGGAGCGGTTTGGGCGACCCGCAATCGTGCTCGCCACCTCCGGGGGCGAGGCGAAGGGGTCCGGCCGCAGCCTTCCCGGGGTGGACCTGCACGGGATCGTGGGCGACGCGGACGCCCTGCTGACGCGCTGGGGTGGTCACGCGGGCGCCGTGGGCGTATCGCTGGCAACCGATGACATCGCGGCATTTCGTGGGGCGCTTGAGTTGGCCGCGGCCGGGCGCAGACGAGAGATCTCGCGGGCACGCACACGCTCCGTGGACGCCGTCGCCGGTGGTCCCGACCTCACGCTGGCGACGGCCGAGGCCCTTGAGGCGCTGGCCCCATTTGGCCGCGGCAATCCTGAGCCCCGCATCGTGGTGCCCGGCTGCGCAATTACGGCCATCTCGCGTGTGGGCGGTGGCAAGCACTTGAAGGCCCGGCTTTCGGCCGGGGGCGTGATGGCACCTGCGATCGGCTTCCAGATGGGGGACCAGAGCGCGGAACTGAAGAGTTCAGGCGAGAACGCGCGCTACGACGCCGTGGCGCGCCTCGAGGTGGAGCGGTGGCAGGACACCGTGGGGCCGCGGGTAACGCTTGAGGCCATCGTGCGCCTACCGGATGGACCGCCCGTGCCCGGTGGCTGCGCCACTGCCTGCGATGTCACATGCCCGGACCGCGTGCACATGGCCGGGGTGCGCCGCCTGTTGGATTCACCATTTCCCGCCGCCGTGGCGCCGGCGGCCCTTGCACCGCCCGCGGACGTCGTGGACCGCCGGGGCGAGGGGCGGGCGCTTTCGCTCATCGCAGCGCTGGCAGGTGCTGACGGGGGCGTGGTTGCGGTGGTGGCCGACGTGCCGCGCCGACGTGCCGCCCTGACCGAGGTGCTGTTCCCGGGAAGGCTCGGGGTCGAGGTGGCGATTATCGGCGGTGACCGCTGCGACCGCGACGCAATGGCGTCGCGCCTGGCCCTCGCACGCGGTGGGCCGCTGCTCGCGCTCCTCGATCCCCGTGCGCTGGCCGACCTGGTATTGCCGGACGACGTGCACCTGGTGGTGATTGACCCCCCGGTGTTCGATGCAGACATCGTGGCGCTCCGCACGGCCGGGGCGGGGCGCACGGTGCATCTGGCGTGGGGGGAGGATGAGGCCCGTCATGCGCTCGGGGTGGCCGAGGCCGATCTCTCGGTGCGTGATGTCGCCCGTGGGCTCTGGCCGTCGCTGCAGGTCGCCGGCGCACTCATGCCGTGGGGCTCCGACCTCGACTACCTGCTCGCGGGGAATGGGGCCGTCTCACGGTCGCCGCGCGCACTCGCGATTGCACTGGCTGCGCTCGGCGAGGCGGGACTCATCACGGTTGACGATGCGGGCATCACGGTGTGCGACGGCGTCGGGCGATCTGATCTTGAGACCACCCCAACGGGCCTGCATGCGGCTGCCGTGCTCGGCCAGGCACGGCACCTCGCGGCACGCGCGATGACCCTTGACATCTTCGGAGCGCTGCCCGAGTTCGTCGGCGGCTCCGGGGATGGCCCGCCTTTCCCCGCCAGCGCGTTATCGTAGGACCTGTGGGAACACCGCTCGCCGACCTTGGACTGACGCCGGCGACCGGCCCCTCGGAACTCGAGGAGCTGGTGCGCGAGGTGCTGTCCAATCACCCCGATGCCGACGCCGATGCCATTCGGCGCGCATACGCGTACGCCGATGAGCGCCACCACGACCAGCTTCGCCAGTCGGGGGCGCCGTACATCACCCATCCGCT
>CANJMX010000087.1 GCA_947475125.1 Actinomycetota bacterium | reverse complement strand
CGCTGGACCGGTACCTACGGACGCATCGTCGCCATTGACCGATTCGGTGAGTCGGCGCCGGGTGCGCTGGTCATGGAGAAACTCGGCATGACGGCAACCGCGGTGGCCGACGCCGCCCGCGCATCAATCGCAAAGGCGGCACGATGATGGACTTTCAGATGCGCCCCGGGCCGGCGAAGGGGCTCGTGGAAGACGCAATCGCCGACGCCGAGGGCCGCGGGCTCATCGGGCACGTGCGAGCGGGCGATCCCGCTGCATGGGGCGAGCACGCCGATGCCGCGCGCGACTGGATGGGGTGGCTCAGGGCTCCCGAGGCAATGCGACCGCATATCGCCGACATCGACTCGCTGGTGGCCGCCTGCCATCAGGAGGGCATCCGCCACGCGCTCATTCTGGGGATGGGTGGATCGAGTCTGTCGCCCGAAGTCACCCGCCGCACGTTCGGCCACGGTGATGGCATTGAGTTGCGTGTGCTCGATTCCACCGACCCGGTGGCCGTGGCCCGCATTACCGAGGGCATTGACCCCGCCAAGTGCCTGGCCATCGTCTCGAGCAAGAGCGGTACCACGGCAGAGCCGCTGGCGTTCGCCGCCCATGTGGGCCTGTTCATCGAGGACGCCCTCGGTGAGGCCTGGCGCGACCGCTTTGTGGCCATCACCGACCCGGGCACCCCCCTGGCCATTCGGGCCGCCGACGAGGGCTGGCGCATGGTGGCCGAGAACATGCCCGACGTGGGTGGCCGCTTCTCGGCCCTCACCCTGTTCGGCCTCATCCCGATGGCCCTGGCCGGGGTGCCCGTCGCCGACGTGCTCGACCGTGCGGCTGCCGCGCGCGAGGGATCGGATGGCCCACGGCTGGGCGTGGCACTCGCCGCACTGGCCAGGTCGGGGCGCGACAAGCTCACCATCGTTGCCGATCCAGGCATCGGATCGTTTGGGCTGTGGGCCGAGCAGTTGGTGGCCGAGAGTCTGGGCAAGGATGGAGAGGGGATCATCCCGATCGCCGGCGAGCCGTTGGGCGACCCGGATGAGTATGGGTTTGACCGCGTCATCCTGCACCTGCGGCTCACGGGCGAGCACGACGACGACGTGGCGCTGATCGGTGCATCGGGTATTCCCGTGTTCGTGCTTGACCTGCGCGAGCCGCTCGACGTGGGTGCGCTCTATATGACCCTCGAGATCGCCATCGCCACGGCGGGTGCCGAACTTGGGATCAACCCCTTCAACCAGCCCGACGTCCAGGCGGCCAAGGACGCCGCGAACACGGCGCTGGCATCTGAGGATGGGATCCCGAAGGATGATCGCGAGGGGCCCGAGGCCATCGCGCGCGCCATCGGAATGCTGGAGAAGGGTGACTACCTGGCGCTCCTCGCCTTCACCACGCCCACTCCGGGTGGTGAGCGCCATCTCGAATCCATCCGCGCCGCCGTGCGCGCCAGCACCAAGTCAGCCACCACCGCCGGATGGGGCCCCCGGTTTCTGCACTCAACCGGGCAGTTGCACAAGGGTGGCCCGGGCTCGGGCGTGTTCGTGCAGTTCCTCGGACCGGGCGGTCCGGACCTGCCGATTCCCGGCCAGGACCACACCTTCGGCGACCTGCTGCGTGCCCAGGCCATCGGCGACGCCCAGGCACTGGTGGAGCGCGGTCGCCGCGTGGTGCGCATCGATCTGGGCGACGACCCAGAGGCTGCGCTGGCACTGGCCGCGCGGGTGGCCGCAGCCACGGTGGCCCCCTAGCCCAGGGCGGCCACCGCCGACTCCACGTCGGCCACCACGGTCACCATTGCCAGGTCGTCTGCGTCGACCACCAGATGGTCTCCGAGGGCGACGATGACTGCATCCCAGGCGGACCCCACGACGATGAGCGGGCGCCGGGCCACGTGGCGGTTCTGCATCAGGTTCCATGCCACGGCGATCTCGGCCAGAGTTCCCACCCCTCCCGCCACGGCGATCCAGGCATCGGCGTCCAGCAGCATGCGGAGCCGCGCGAACAGGTCGTCAGCCGGCCGCTCCTCATGCACCCACTCGTTTGCACGGCGCTCCTGAGGTCCGGGAAGGGTCACGCCCACCACGTGCGCGCCCCCCTCACGTGCGCCCCGTGAGACCGCGGCCATGGCACCCCCATGACCACCCGTCGCCACGGTCCATCCGGCCTCGGCCAGCAGATACCCCAGTCGCTCGGCGGGGGCCACATCCGGGTGGTCGGGGCCAATCCGTGAACTGCCGAATACCGCGACAACCCGGCTCACGCCGTCGACGTCGCGGACGAGAGGGTCTCCACCAGCGTGCGGGTGTCCGCCTGCGATCCGAGGCGATTCACATTCTCGATGAGCGTACGTACGGAAGCAGAGTCGACGCCATGGCGATCGGTGACGCCGCGAAGGCGCGTGGCCGGGTCAATGTGCTCGCCGCGCATACCGGTGAGAAGATCCGCGACATCCAGCAGGTTGAGTAGGCCATGGTCTGCCCCGACGGGAGCCGGGAACTCAGCCTCCACCGACGGCAGCCCGAGCAACCGGGCCCGCGTGGCGGCGCCGGAGTGGTGGGCCACCAGCCGTGCCAGATCCTCGTGCCCGGCGAGCCTCAGTGCCCTTGCACCGGCAATCGGGTGGTAGCCCCCCGAGAGCCCATATCCAACGTCGTGCAACCATGCCGCACACAGCAGCCGGCGGCGCTCATCCGTCGGCAGGCGCACGAGATTGGCCGCACGGGTGGCCTGCTGCGCCACCCCACGCGCGTGCCCGTACCGGGCATCATCCGACACGGCCTGACACAGCGCGTGGGCCCCCTGGGGGTTACTGGCGGCCCTCCACTGCGCGGGGGTTACGCCCATAGACGAATGGCCTCGTCCACCACGTCATGGCCCTCAAGGTCGGCGCGCATGCGCTCATCCTCGGCCACCTCGGGTTCGGGGTCGTCCATCAGGCGATCGGTGAACACGTCGCGATCGGTGCGCTCCTTTGCCAGGGCGATCCAGTCGGGCGGGATCTCCTCCGGGAGGGTCGTGCCGGTCATCTCGGCAAAGAGAAGTGCCCAGGCGCGCGGCAACACATCAACGTTGTAGCCGCCACCGCCAAGCGCCACCCACCGGCCCCCGGTGATGTCGTCCGCCATCTCGTGCAGCACGCGCCACAGGCGGGGGAACGTGGCCATGCGCACCTGCAGATGCGCCAGCGGGTCCTCGTGGTGCGGGTCAACGCCATCCTGCGTCACGATGATGTCCGGCGCGAACCCGCGCACCACCGGCACGATGACGTCCTCGATCGCGCGCATGTACGGACCATCACCGGAGAAGGCGGGCAACGGAATATTCAGCGAGGTGCCCACACCCTTCCCCGTACCCCGCTCGTCAAGGGCCCCCGTTCCGGGGAACAGGTAGCGCCCGCTCTCATGCACCGAGCACGTGAGCACCCGTGGATCGTCGTAGAAGATGAACTGCGTGCCGTCACCGTGATGCACGTCCACGTCCACATATGCCACGCGCTCGGCACCGGCATCGAGCATCGCCTGAATGGCCACGGCCGCGTCGTTGTAGATACAGAAGCCGTTGGCCTTGTTGGCAAATGCGTGGTGCAGACCACCGGCTGCCGAGAACGCCCGGGTGGCGCGGCCCTCCCACACCTCCATGGCGGCGGTCACCGAGGCGCCACACACGGCCACAGCGGCCTCGTGCATGCCGCGAAACGCCGGCGTATCGCCCCCTGATGCCAGGCCCCACATTCCGGCCTCAAATGCGTGCGCGAGTGCCGGCTGCGCGCTGTAGCGACGCACCTGCGCCATATAGGCCGCGGTATGCACACGCGCGATGAGCGCCTCGTCCCCCGGCCCGGGCGTGAGCACCGTCACATCGGGGCGATCCAGCATGCCGTATGCCCGGATGAGGTCGATGGCCAGCTCGCGGTTGACCGGCGCCAACGGGTGGTCGGTGCCGAGGTCGTACCCGGCGAGGCCCTGCCGATCGACGAAGGCGGTCGTAGACATCACCTCCAAGGCTCGCACATGTTGGGCACGAAGACCCGTCCAGGCAGGGCGAGACGCACGAATTCGGCGGGCCTAGAAACCCTGCTCTGTTGGCCGCATGATGATCTCGTTGATCGACACGTGCGGCGGCTGGTCCAGTGCGTAGAGCACCGCGCGCGCAACGTCGGCGGGCACAAGCGGCGCACCCCCCACCGGGTCGTCGTAGAACGCGGTGTCCACGATTCCCGGGCCGATGAGCGTGACGCGCACGCCCGTGCCGTGCAGGTCCTTGCGCGCCGCCTCGGCCATCGCCGTGACCGCCCACTTCGTGCACGAATACAGCGAACCGGTACCGACCTGGCGCCCCGACACCGATCCCATCAACATCACATGCCCCTTGGCCTCGGTGAGTGCCGGAATGCACGCGCGCAACGTGAGGGCCGCGCCGTACACGTTGGTGAGCACCATCGACTTCCAGAACTCGGGCGACTCATTGAGAAAGCCCCGCTTCGCACCGAACCCGGCGTTGGCAAGCACGCCATCCAGGCGCCCGAATGCGGACAGTGCGGCCTCGGGAATGGTCTGGACGTCATCCCAGTCGGTGACGTCAGCCGTGACGGCCACGGCGTGCGCGGACCCGCCCAGTTCATCAGCGAGGGCATCGAGTAACTCACGGCGGCGGGCCGCCAGTACAACGCGCCACCCATCGGCGACGGCTGCCCGTGCCACCTCGGCACCGATGCCGTCGGATGCGCCGGTGATGGCCAGCACGCGCCCATCACCGGCTATCGCGTCACCTCGAGTGTGTAGGCCGAGCGGCCGGATGTGCCCCGCAACTCAACAAACCAGCGGCCACTGCGCGTTGCCGTGTAGGCCAGACGCGGGCGACGTGATGCGGTGCGGGTTGATGCCGCCGGGGCGCCGCCGAAGGTGCTAACGCTGGCAGTGCCCGGGGCCCAGAGCGCCAGGCGCATGCGGGCGCCTCCATTGCCTGATGCCCGCAGTCGCACTGTCTGCCCCTTGCGCAGGCTCACCGGGTACAGGTCGCGCGGGTCATTGTTCACGTCGATGCTCGCCTGAATGGTGACGCGGCCGGGTGCCCCGGCGATCGCGGTCTCACCCTTGACGTCGGTCACGTCGTCGTTGCCCTCGGTGGGATCGTCGGGTGGCAATGGCAGGGTCAAGGCGGCGCGGGGGTTCACGAAGCCGTCGCCGTACGCGAGATCGCGGCCAGCTGGCCCGCCGTCAGTCGCGGTGTTCATGATCTGCTGCATCACTTGATACGGGGTCGCGCCAGGGTTGGCGGCGAAGATGAGCGCGGCCAGGCCGGTGACGTATGGCGCCGCCATCGACGTGCCCTCCTTCACCGCATACCCCGGCGCAATGGCGCCCTCGGTAATGCGTCGCGGTACCGACGAGAGAATGTCCACACCAGGAGCCACCACGTCAACCGACACGTTGCGGTCGCTGAACAACGCCAGACCACCCGGCGTGGAGCAGTCGGCGCTTACGTGCGTGCTGCACTGCGCTGCGACCCCCAGCACGTGGGCGTAGCCGGCCGGGTAGTTGACCACGGTGTAGTCCTGTCCATCGTTCCCCACTGAGGCCACCAGCAGTGCACCCCGGGTAAACGCCCAGTCGATGACCTGCTGGAAGGCGCGCGACGAACCGCTGCCACCCGCCGAGATGTTGATGACCTTGGCGCCGTTGGCCACAGCCCACCGGATGCCCTTCATCATGGTGGCGTCGGTGGAGAAGCCATCCTTGTCGGAGATCTGTACCGGGATGATCTCGCCGACGCCGGCGCCACTCGGGGCCACCCCGACGATTCCCACCCCATTTGCCGGTGCGGCAGCGGTTCCGGCAACGTGCGTGCCATGACCGGTACGGCCCCAGTCCTCGGCCTGCTCCTGGCCGGTCCATGCGCTCCACGGACGCACCAGTGGTGAGTTGGGACCGCCCCACTCCTCATGCGTCGAGTCGATACCGCTATCCAGGATGGCGATCCGGGGGCGTGCGGGCGTTCCGGTGAGGTCGGCGCCCCAGGTGGTGCCGGGGGCAAAGAGGTCCCACTGGCGATCAGGGGTGAAGTAGGTGTCGGTCGGGGTCGCGACCGGGGCGAGCGGGATGGGCGCGGCCGGGGTGGCCGGAACGATGTCATCGCTGGTTCGTACCAGTGACCACTCGGCCGCAGAGACGCCAGGAATGGCGAGCGCGCGGGCACGCAGCGCCCCGTTGGGTGCAACGTGCAGCGACCACACGCCGGCCTCGGGTACCAGCGGGCGCACGGGGCCCAGCGGGCCGAGCAGCGCGCGCGCATCGACAGGCGCGGGCGGCTCGGCGAAGGTCACCACGAGTGACGCCGTGCCGTCGGGCGCTGTGGCCCGTACGGG
>CANJMX010000086.1 GCA_947475125.1 Actinomycetota bacterium | reverse complement strand
TGGAGCTGGTAGGGCGTCATGAGCTTGGGCTGGATGATGCAGTGATGGCCGTCGTACAGCGAGTAGTCGTCGGTCAGCACACGGCCCTCGGCGCGCATCTGCGTATCGAACGCGGTGCCCGGCAGGGTGGTGAGCATCATCATCTGCAGGGTGTCCACCTTGTGCAAGAGCGCAAAGTCCACCGTGGCACGCACCGTCTCAGCCGTGTCGGTGTCGGCACCCACCACAAACATGCCGTGCACACGGATGCCGTAGTCGTGGAGCAGCTTGATGGAGGTGGTGATGTGCTCCACCGTCTGCTTCTTGTTGTACGAGTCAAGGCCCTCCTGCGTGATGCTCTCAAACCCGATGTACACCATGTAGCAACCCGAGTCGCGCATAAGCGCCAGCAGCTCGTGGTCGGGCTCCAGGGTCTGCTTGCTCTTGTAGATCGAGTCGGCGCGGATCTGGGCGGTCCACTGCGGAGTGATGCCCTCATCCAGCATGGCGCGGAACAGGCTCTTGGCCTGTTTCTTGTCAACGATGAAGATGTCGTCGTAGAAGAACACACGCTCCGGGTTGACCATGCGCAGCTCGGTCATCATGTTCTCCACCGAGCGGGTGCGCAGCTTGCGGCCAAACATCTTGATGACGCTGCAGAACGAGCAGTCGTACGGGCAGCCCCACTTCATCATGATGGGGTGCGTCACCATGCGCTCGTGACCCTCAAGCAGGTCGAGCGCCGGGAAGGGCAGTGCATCCAGATCGTCGCCCGATGCCGGAGGGGCCTCGGGGTTGTCAATCTGCGTGCCCTCGGAGTCGAGGTACGACAGACCCAGAATCTCGTGCAGGCCATCGGGGTTTCTGTCGCCGCTGTACCAGTCGAGGAACTGGGCGAAGCCCACGTGGCCCTCGCGCCGGATCACGTAATCGGCGTGCTGGAGCGCCTCCTGCGACATAAAGGTGACATGCGAGCCGCCGAACAGCACCGGAATACCCGCGTCACGGCACTTCTTCGCGTAGGCGTAGCCCTCAAGCGTGGTGTTGGTGGTGGTGGAGATGCACACCAGGTCGGAACTGAGCACATCCTTCCAATCAACTTCCACGCCGCGGATCAGCTCGCAGTAGATGCGCTGGTCAACATCTGGGTATGCGTTGCGCGCGATGGCCGCAAGCAGCGGCAGGCCCAGCTTGGGCAGGTTCGCGATCTCATAGATCGTGGCCCCGCGTGGCTTTGGCTCGATGTACCGGATCTTCACTCGAATGCCTCCTACGAGGGGGAATCGTGAGCTTCAACGAGCTCGGTCAGCACCCCGCCCGATGACCGGGGATGGATGAAGGCCACCATGTGGCCGCCCAGCCCGCGGCGTGGTGCCGCGTCAATCAACTCCGCCCCTCCTGCCGCCAGATCGCCTAGGGCGTCCTGAAGGTTGGGAACGGCGAATGCCACATGATGCATGCCCGGGCCGCGCTTCGCGAGGAACCGTGCAACACCGCCGCTGGGGTCGGTGGGGGCGATGAGCTCCACGTACGACGGTCCGTCGCCCAGAAGCACCGCCTCCACACCCTGATCGGGCATGGTCTCGCGAATGGTCACATCCATGCCAAAACGCTCGGCGTACACGGGGATGGCGGCGTCGATGTCCTCGACGACGTATCCAACGTGATGGATGAGGCCCAGATGCATTGCGCCGATGGTAACGGAATGACCGTCAGACGCCTGATAACTGCATCACTCCGGGTGGAGCACCACAGGCTCCATGCGCGGATTGGGAAGTTCGCTGCGCCCCACCTTGGCGCAGGGGCGGCCATCCACCCGCACGATGTCCGCTGTGAAGTCGTTTGATCCCAGCAGCAGGCTCGACCCCACGCCGTAGGCGTCCACCGGCACACCCTGTGCTTCGAACGCCGCAATGCGCGCGGCATCAAACCCACCGGACGCCACGATTCGCACGGACGAGTGTCCGGCGTGGTCCAGCGCGTCGCGCACCTTGTGCACCAGTTCCGGCACCACGCCGGTGGGGGTGAAGCGGCCCATCTCCTGCCACAGACTGCGATCCACCATGGTGGCAGCGGTGTCCAGGCGCACACCCCACAACTGGTCGCCCAGCGCGTCGGCCACCTCAAGCGCCGTGCGCACAGAGTCATTCTCGTAGTCCACGAGCACGATCACGTTCAGATCGGTTGCGTACCGATCGGCGAATCTGCGCGCAGCGAGCACGGTGTCGCCGCCGTACGCGGCGATGAGCCCATGGGGCACGGTGCCCATGCCCCGGCCGCCCCACCACGATGCCTGGGCATCGGTGCTCACGCCGATGGCGCCGGCCACGTGCGCGGCCCAGCCGTCACCGGTCTGTACCTGCCAGTGATCAAATCTGGCGGGGAAGTACAGGATGGGTTTGCCGTGGGCGGCCTCAACCACGGCGCGCACATTGCGGCTGATGAGCGTGCGCCGGCCCAGCACACCCAGCACCAGGGTCTCAAGGTGTGCAAACAGCGCGTAGTCGCCCTCAATGCTCAGCACCGTTTCCCACGGGGCGACCTCGTCGCCGTCAAAGAGGGCCTTCACCTCAATGGCGTCACCCGCGGGCTCCCATCCGCCGGGGGCACGACGCCCTGCGCAGAGCGCCAAGATGGCGATGGCCTCATCAACCCCGCCCAGCACCGCGTGCTCGCGCTGGAAAACCTGCATCAGCACCCGCGGGTGGTGGTCGTCGGTCTCCAGCACCTCGCGGGTAAACGTGAAGTAGGCGTCGCTGTAGTACCCGTCGCGCATGCGCTCAACGGGAAGTTGAAAGGTGGACGGCCGAAGCCGCGGCCGATCCGGGGTGGGGCTCAGGTGCGATCCTCAGGGCCATCGGGCGGAAGGTCGCGGGGGCGCGATGACCACACCAGGCCCACACCCGCAAGCGCCACCAGGCTGATGGCGATGGCGATGACCGCCGGCCACTGGCTGCCGCCACCGGAGTCGCTTGCCGGTGCGGCCTCTGCCGCGCTTGCCACGATGGTCACACCCGATGCCGGTCCGGGCCGGTTGACTCCGGTCTCCGTGGCCGCGGCGCCCGGGGCTTCGGGCGGTCCGGTCCAGCGCTTCACCTTGCCGCTCGATGTGGTCTGCCAGGCCGGCCACACCGCGGTGCCGTCGCCGAAGGGCGTACCCAGCACCGTGAAGTCGGCGTACTGGTTGGGCGGGATCACACCACTGCTCCAGATCACACCGCCAAGGCGCCCGTCGGGGCGCTTGATGATCTTCGTGGTCCAGCCGGGCGCGTCGGCCACGGCGTACACGGTGATCTCGGGTGGAAACCCAACGCGAACCTGCGTTGTGGTGAGCCCCTCCTCGGCCGGCACGCGCACCGTGAACTCGGTCGGCTCCTGCTTCACCGCGGTTGTGGGGAGCACGCTCACGTGCGCCAGAGCGACCGGGGCAGCGGCCAGGGGCACCAGTGCTGCGGCCAGTATCAGCCGGGACATCTTCATTCGGTTACCTCCGCCTGCTCCGCGCGCAGGATCTCGTTCATTGCCGCCCGGCCAACGGCCAGTTCGGCCTCATCGGGTTCGCGGGTTACGAACCCTGCCTGGATGGCGTGGCCCGCGCCGTGAATCACCCTGGCCACAGGGTGGCGGGGGTTGCGCTCGGCAAATGAAAACGCCTCGACCGATACGCCGATGCCAGCCACCAGGGCACCCGCCCGCACCAGCGCACGTCGCCGCATTCCGGGCACCCTGCGCGCCACGATATTGCCGATCGCCCCACTCACCACGAGCGGCAGCACCAGGTTGCTGCCGCAGCGGGGGTGCTCCTTGGGGTCGGCTGCGTTTGTCTCCAGTCCCGCGGCACCTGCGCGTTCGTAGGCGGCGATGCTCTTGTGCTCCACGGCATGCCACCGCGATGCGGGGCTCATGCGCAGCATTATGAGCATGGGCGCCAGGCTCAGGGTGGCGGCGGCGGCCTCCTGCAGCACCACGCTCCTGATGCGCCTGCGGGCGATTGCCGCAGCGATCATTGTGGCCGCCACGACGATGCCCACCGGCGCATCCTCCATGGCCAGACGTGCCTCGGGCATGCTCGCGCGGGCGGCTGGCACGGCCATCATCGACTCGGCCATGCGGATGACCCCGCGGGCGAGGGGAACGCGGTCGAATATGCCCGCGGCGATTCGCGGGCGGGGGCCGGAGCCCACCACCACCTGGCCGTCGTCGTCCACCACGGCGATGGCCCACGACGTCGGTCCGCTCACCAGCAGGCCATTGGCAAGTGCCATGCCACCAAGCCGCAGGCGTGGCGAATCGTCACTCATGGGGTGCTCCGTCGTGCCTCGGTACGCCGCTCCTGGGCCATGCGATCGCCCTGACCGGTCATGTCGGTGTAGTGCATGAGTGATGCCAGCGCGGCATGGCCGGCCTGGTCGCGGATCGCAGTGAGCATGTCCTGCGCCACCCGGCGGTAGGCGGCGTGCCCCTGCGGCTGGCTGCGCAGCTCGATCAGGTGCATGGCCTCCCTGGCGTTCATGCGCATTGCGAAGCGGATGCGGTGGCTCATGGTCACCGCGTACGGGGCCTCGTCGGGCACCACGGTGATGAGGTCGCGCCACAGGGCGGCTGAGGCCTCGTGCACCCGCGCGAATTCGTCGGCAACACCCGCGGCCTCGGCGTCGGGCGATCGCTCCCATCCCAGCGTGGCACCCAGCGGCTGTGCCTCAAGCGTGAGCAGACGGTGGCGCTGGAGGTCGCGGTAGGCGCCGTAATCACAGGTGATCTCAAAGAGGTACTCGGTGGCCTCCAGTGCGCGGCCCGGGCGCTCCCGGCGGTCGGACCGCCCATCGGCCCACGCGGCGAGCATGCGCGAACGCTCGGAGTGGGGCAGCGCCAGCACACGGGCGCGTACCTCGTCGAGCGGCAGGCCCGACGACGGCCACAGCGCGTGGGCCAGCACACGGGCCTCGCCATCGGGGTCGAACTCGAGCAGGCGCACCAGCGACCCATCATCGAATTCCCCGCCCGCATCGAGCACCGATGCGGCCATCGTGGTCGCACGATCATCGGTGGCCCTGCGGTACAGGCCGTGACGCTCGCCGCGGTCCTCGCGATCCACCCGGGTGAGAAAGTCGGGGATCACGTGGCGCAGTGCGGTGAGCACCTGGTCGCCCACCTCGCGGGCCTCGGCCAGGGGATGCGCGCGCAGGCGCATTACCAGCGACTCCCAGGCCTGCCCACTGGCGTACACGCCCACGTTGGCCGTGGTGGCCGCAGGCAGCATGCCGCGCACCGCATCCAGCGCCCGGGCGCGAAGCGCACGCATGGCCGCGGCATCGTCGGCCGCCGGTGCCTCTGCGGCCATCAGGTGGTCAAACACCACGGTGTTCAGGCGCGCATAGGTGGCGAACGAATCGTCAAGCACCTGCTCGTACCGGCTGAGCAGATCGGGGTCAGCAGCGATGCCGGCCGGCCGCACGTACTTCCAGCGGCCATTCAGCTGGGTGTCGTACGGCACGTACCGCGTGGACTGCTCCAGATAGCTGGCCAGGCGCCCCCACTCGATGACCTTGGTCAGCACGTTGCTCACGCCCTCGATGGCCACGTGCGCGCCACCCAGTTGCGCCACAGAGTCATCCCCGTAGTCGGCGAGCACCCGCTGGAAGAACTCGCGGGCCCGGTCGGCCCCGACCTCGGGCCCACCCACCACCACCGCGCCGCCGCCGCCGGGGATGAACTCGTCGAGCAGGATGCGCCGCACCGAATTGGCCGACCGTGAGTAGCGCGCGAACAGCGCGCCCTTCACGGCCTCCGGGAGGTGCGTGAGTGCGAACACCGGCCCCACGGGATCGGTGACGTAGGGCGCGATCCGCGCCCGCTCGTCGGGGGTGAGGTCGGCCCCGGCGCTCATCTCATCAGGAGATGTCGTCGTCCACGGCCTCGGCCGCGCCCAACTCGCGCCGTCCCGAGAAGAGGTCGTTCAGGCGATCGCGGATCTCAAGATCGCCGTGATAGCGGGCGACCATCGACCACTCGTCAGCCAGCATCACGGGGATGCCCTCGACTTCGCGCTCGTCATCGGCGATGTCGTCGTCGATGTCAAGGGGGATGTCGGCCGTGTGGTGGCCGTCGGTGAAGAAGTAGTCGTTCAACCGCTCACGGATGTCGGCGTCCTTGCTGACGACGGCGATCTCCACCCATGAGGCGGCCAGCATCGCGATCTCGCCGGTGCGCGTGCGCACCACCGCGCGCTCGTGGTCGTGGTCGCCGTGCGAGTGCCACGAGACCTCCTCGGTGAGGCCGGCGTCGAGTGCCTGCGACAGGCGGTGGGGGATCCCCTCATGCATGAGCGACGAGCGCAGCATGTACACCTGCTCGTCCGAATCGTCGGGCAGCGTGACGCGGAAGCCCTCC
>CANJMX010000085.1 GCA_947475125.1 Actinomycetota bacterium | reverse complement strand
TCATCTTCGCCGCATTCTCCATGGAGGCTGTGGGCAAGGCGGGCGCGCAGGTGGTTGAGGAAGTGCGCAGGCAGTTCCGCGAGAAGCCGGGGATCATGGACGGGACTGAGAAGCCCGACTACGCCGGTTGCGTCAAAATCGTGACGGCATCTGCGCAGAAGCAGATGCTGATCCCGGGTCTCATCCCGATCATCGTTCCCGTCATCATCGCCTTCATCTTCGGCGTTGAGCACGGGCGCATCATGCTCGGAGGCCTCCTCCTCGGCGCCATCGTGACCGGCATCTTCGTTGCCATCTCGATGACCTCGGGCGGTGGGGCGTGGGACAACGCCAAGAAGCTCATCGAGGATGGTGAGTTCGGTGGGAAGGGCTCCAACGCCCACCTGGCGGCGGTGACCGGTGACACGGTCGGTGACCCCTACAAGGACACCGCTGGTCCGGCCATCAACCCGATGATCAAGATCGCCAACATCGTGGCGCTCCTGCTCATCCCCTTCCTGGTCTAGGAACGGCGCTGTGGGGGTCCGGGAAACCGGGCCCCCACTCTGTCGCTCCCGGCAATGGGATCCCGATTCAGTGCGGCCGCGGTCCTCTCGGGGGCCGTGCTCGCCATCGGCATCGCGCAGATTGTGCGCGCTGCGGCAACGGGCGCAGGCATTATCTCGTGGCTCGTGGGGGTGGCGTTCATCATCGCCGGAGGCGGGCGGTTGATGCTGTGGTTCAAGGGCCACAGGTAATGCGGCTCCGCCTCGGCTAACGTCATCGCGGTCGTCCGGGAGGAACGCTGGTGTTCGTGGTAGTTGCTGGCTGCGGAAGAGTTGGCGCGTCAATCGCGCAGAGCCTCATCGACGATGGACATGACGTCAACGTCATCGACCAGAACGCCGAGGCGCTCGGGCGTCTGGGTGACGACTTCCCCGGAAACTTCATTCAAGGTCCTGCGCTCGAGACCACCGTGCTCGAGCGGGCGGAGATCGAGCGGGCCGACGCATTCGTGGCCGCCACCAATGGCGACAACACCAACATCGTCATCGCGCAGGTGGCCCGTGACCGCTACCAGGTGCCATTCGTGATCGCACGTGTACTCGACCCGTCGCGCGCCAAGTTCTACGCCGAGCAGGGGCTCACGACGATCTGTCCAACCCGAACGGCCATCGAGATGATGGAAGGTGCCCTCCGGGCCTTCGTCGCTGAGTCGGCTGAGGACGCCTGATGTACGCGGTCATCGTGGGCGGAGGAAAGGCCGGCGCCAACGTGGCGCGTGCGCTGCTTCGGATGGGCCACGAGGTGAGCATCGTCGAGCACCGCCCCACCCGGTTCGCCACCCTCGAGGCCGAGTTCGAGCACATGGCCCGCTACGGCGACGGCACCGAGCTGTTTGTGTTGGAGGCAGCCGGGACCGCGCGGGCCGATGTATGCATCGCGGTCACCGGTGACGACGAGGACAACATCATTATCGGGCAGCTTTCCCGTGACCACTTCGGGGTGGCCAACGTGGTGGCCCGCGTGAATGATCCGCGCAACCAGGAGCACTTCGACCTTCTGGGCATCGCGCCCACGGTGTGTGCCACCGAGTCAATCCTCGCGCTCATTGAGCACGAGGTGCCACAGCACTCGCTGGTGCACCTGTTCTCGCTGCGGCGCGAGAACCTCGACATTCTCGAGATCGGTGTCGTGGAGGGCAGCCGCGCCGACGGTGCAACCGTGGGCGAGCTCTCCATCCCTGACGGCAGCCTCGTGATCAGCGTGCTTCGAAACCGTGTTGGGCGGGTGGCGCATCCGGACACGCTGCTCGCGGCGGGCGATCAGGTGGTGGCCATCGCCGAGCCCGGCAGGGAGTCCGATCTCATGGAGATCTTCGCCGGCGATTAGCAGCCGGTCATCCGCTGCGGCTTGTACGATCATCTCGTTCGCATCCCCAGGGCGCCCGCGTCCGTTCAGGAGGGTTACATGGCGTCATCCGAGGACCGACTTCCGCGCATCGCACACGCGGAGCGTCCGCGTCCCGATGAGAAGATCCTCTGGAAGACCGGCGCCGACCTGAACAACGGTTGGCTCGGCCGCCACGGCACGCTGTACCTCACCGACCAGCGCCTGGTGTTCGTTCCCACGCCGCTTGATCACGTGCTGGGAGCCAAGCGCCGCGAGATCGCGCGCGAGGACCTCGTTGCGATCGAGCGGTTCCCGCTCTCGGCTGGCGTGATGCCGAGCGGTGCCAAGCGGCCCCGCATGTACCTGTTCGCCAATGGGGTGAGGTACCAGTTCATCGTCCCGGACCTCGACCCGTGGATCGACATCCTCGAGGTGGTCTACACCCGCGCCCACGAGGCCGACTCATCAGTGCGAATCCCCGAGATCCGTCGTAAGGGAATCGAGAATGCACTCCTCGACCTCACCTAGGGGCACGCGCCCGGACCTCCGCTAAACTCCGAATTACCATCGGAGTTCGGGGGTATGTGAGTGATCAGCGTGAGTGACCGCAGCCGGGTGGCCGTTTTGGCCCTCGCAGAGATTGCCGCCCGTGGCGGCAGCGCACCAATACCCGTTCTTGAGGTGTCGGAATGCCGGGGAATCCCGCCTCACCAGGTGGAGCAGGTGTTCTCTGCACTCCGGCGCGCCGGGGTGCTGCAGAGTCAGCGTGGGGTCAAGGGCGGCTACACGCTGCGGCGCGACCCAGCTGACGTCACTGTGCTCGACATCATCGAGGCCGTTGACGGGCCAATCGGCGGCGCGAGCGATGGCACCGGCTGCCCGGTGAGTGAGGTATGGGCCGAAGGCGCATCCCGCCTGGCCAGCGCCTTCCGGTCAGTATCGGTGGCCGACATCGTGGAGCGCGAGGCGCGCCGCGCCGACGCCCCTATGTTTCACATCTGACCGCAATGGGTGATGCTCCGGTCATCGGTATTGCGTGCGCTGTGCTCCACGCGCAGTGGGGGCCGTGGCAACAGCAGGCGGCCGTGGTGGCGGCCGATTACATCCGACAGGTGCAACGTGCTGGTGGGGTGGCGGTGCTGCTGCCGCCGGACCCCCGCGGTCCCGATGCGCTGCTGGACCTGATTGACGGACTCATGCTCACGGGTGGCAATGACCTGGAGGCGTCGCTGTACGGGGCCGACCCCCATGCTGAGGCCGAGGATGCTGACCCAGACCGTGACCGGTTCGAGGCTGCGCTGGTGCGCAGGGCGATTGAGCGGGACATCCCATTCCTCGGCATCTGTCGCGGCATCCAGGTGCTCAATGTGGCGTATGGCGGCACGCTCCTCCAGCATCTGCCCGAGTCACATGGCAGCCACGATCACCGTCGCACCACCGGCACATTTGAGGGCAACGATCATCTCGTCACTCTCGAGGGTGGCTCGCTTGCAGCGCAGGCGGCAGGTGAGACCACACATCGGGTTCCGTCACATCACCACCAGGCGGTTGATCGTGTGGGCGAGGGGCTCATCGTGACGGGGCGGTCAGTGGGCGACGATGTGGCCGAGGCACTTGAGGTTCCGGGGCACCGGTTCGCGCTCGGCGTGCAGTGGCACCCAGAAGCCGACGCCGACAGCGGGGTCATCGCTGCATTGGTGGAGGCAGCCCGCCAGGCCTGACCCCCCGGGTCAGTTGCCGGGGCGCTCCATCGGGATGCCCATCGCCTCAAGGGTCTGGACGCCGCCATTGTCCACATGGATGATGGGCCCCCGGCCCTCTCTCGCAAGTGCGCTCGCCGCCAGGCCAGATCGCTTTCCGGCCGCACAGATGACGGCCAGGCTGCGGCCCGTCGGGATGTCGCCGGGCCCGTCGCGAAACGCCCAGTACGGCCGGTTCACCGATCCGGGGATGTGAAAGGCGATGTACTCAGAGTGGTCGCGCACGTCCACCACGAGAATGTCCGGCTGGTCGGACAGGAGGTCCGGGAGATCTACTGCCCGTACGCGCTGGATTGCCGAGGTGGGGAGCCCCTCGTCCAGATAGGCCGAGAAGCCACCGGCCAACACGCCTATAACCTCACGTCGGCCAACCGCGGCAAGCCGCTCTGCCATGTCCCGCGCCTGGACCTCGTCGGAGCCGACCAACAGCAGCTGGTCATCGCGGCCAGCCACGAGTGCGGCGCGCGTTGCGAAGCCGCTGCCGGCGGTGGGCACCGAGAGCGAACGAGGTACGTGGGCAGCAGCGAAAGCTGCGGAACTGCGGCCATCGATTACCAGACCCCCGGCCTCCGCCCTTCTGAGGAACTCCGCACCCTCAAGGGCCGGCGCGGGAGCCGTCGGGGTGATGAGCGGGCCATTGTTCATACCCACCACACGGTCCAGATCCGGTGGCTTTACGGCAAGGCGGGCAATGAGCTCGGCGGTGAATGCGCCCGCGTCGATGTCTCGCAGGAGTGGTGAGTGCGCTCGCTCATATCCGATGGTGCTCGAGGTCTTCGCACTGATTGCAGTGCTGCCGCACAGTGATCCGCCGATATGGCCCGGGTAGACCTCGACCCAGTCGGGGAGCGCCATGAGGCGGCCGATGCTCGTGTACTGGTCCCGTGCCCCCTCCTCGGCATCAACGGCCAGGTCGGGGCGACCGACGTCGCCCACAAAGAGTGAGTCGCCGGTGAGCACCGCCCACGGGTCGTCACCCCGGCTGGCATCCACCACCAGCATGCCGGTGTGCTCGGGCCGGTGGCCAGGAAGATGGATCGCCTCGAGCCGCACCTGACCGAGGTCGACGATGGCCCCATCGGGGAGTGCATCGTGAGGAAAGGCAGCGCCGGCGAGGGGGCTCACATGCATGCGGGCACCGGTTGCCTGGTGAAGGCGCCCACGGCCCGACACGTGGTCGGCATGCGTGTGCGTTTCAAGAATGTGGCCGATCCGCATGCCCCGCGAGGCCGCAGCCTCGAGATACGGGCTGATGTCCCACTGCGGGTCGATGACAGCGGCAACGCCGCTCTCGGGATCTCCCACGATGTACGAGGCACACCCGAGGTCCTCATTGATGATCTGTCTGAAGAGCATCGCGCCTCCGCCCAGGGAATCCCATTGGATCTTCGGGGATTG
Organism: Actinomycetota bacterium; assembly: GCA_947475125.1. Taxonomy (GTDB): domain Bacteria; phylum Actinomycetota; class Thermoleophilia; order Miltoncostaeales; family Miltoncostaeaceae; genus SYFI01. The sequence goes on along the minus strand of CANJMX010000085.1, from coordinate 1,663 downwards.
TGGCGCATGGGTGCGGACGCGCTGAAACGCATGCGCCCAATGGAACACCGGGATTCCCATGCCCTTTATGGGGATCAGCGCTGGTAGCCTGAGCACATGCCGATCATTGAATCCATGACCGACCTCGTCGGAAACACCCCGTTGGTGCGACTCTCCCGTCTTTCGGAGGGCACAGGCGCAACCATTCTGGGCAAGCTCGAGTCTGCCAATCCGGCGGGCAGCGTGAAGGATCGCATCGGCCTCGCAATGGTCGAGGTGGCGGAGCGCGAGGGCCTGCTGACACCGGGTGAGAGCGTCATCGTGGAGCCCACGTCGGGCAACACCGGCATCGCGCTCGCGTTCGTGTGCGCGGCACGCGGGTACAAGTGCATCCTCACGATGCCCGAGACCATGAGCATGGAGCGCCGGGCACTGCTGAAGGCCTACGGCGCAGAGTTGGTGCTCACTCCGGGTACCGAGGGCATGCGCGGTGCCATCGCGCGCGCGCAGGAGATCGCGGCTGAGACGCCCGGCGCGTTTGTCCCCCAGCAGTTCGAGAACGCCGCCAACCCCGACATCCACGCCAGCACGACCGCCGAGGAGATCTGGGCCGACACCGATGGATCCGTCGACATCTTTGTCGCCGGGGTGGGGACGGGCGGCAGCATCACCGGCGTGGGGCGCGTGCTGAAAGAGCGCAAGCCCGGCGTCCAGATTGTGGCGGTGGAGCCCACCGACTCTCCCGTGCTCTCCGGAGGCGATCCCGCCCCGCACCGTATTCAGGGCATCGGGGCCGGGTTCGTGCCGGGCGTTCTCGACACGTCCGTGTACGACGAGATCATCCAGGTGACAGCTGAGGACGCCTTCGAGACCTCGCGCAATCTGGCAAGGGACGAGGGAGTACTCACCGGCATCTCGGCCGGGGCCAACGCATGGGCCGCGCTGCAACTGGCAAAGCGCCCCGAGAATGCCGGAAAGGTGATCGTCACGATCATCTGCGACACAGGCGAGCGGTACCTCTCCACCGCACTGTTCACCGAGGCGTAGGGAGCGGTCGAGCCAGCAACCGTGGGGTTTCCGATGCCGTGAGTGGCGGTGCAGGACCGGTGCGGTGTACTGTCGTCGGCGCGCGGGCCGCACTCCCTTCCTTCCACCTCGCGCATACCGAGAGGTGAACGAAATGGTCCCCAAGTCCCCCAGGCTCCGGAGCCGTCGCGCGAGTTCTCTCGCGTGTGCATTCCTTGGTGTGGCAACCCTTGTAGGTGCTGTGGCCAGCACCTCTGTTGCCGCCATCCCCTCCAAGACCTGCATGAAGGCGACGTACAAGGGGCATTCGTGGCAGGTGTCCGTATCGGGGAGTGCGACGTGCGACCAGGCCGCCACATGGTTGCCGAAGTTCTATTCCGCACCTTCTCGCACGGGCGGCGCATGGACCGGACCAGCGGGGTTCATATGTCAGAAAGTGGCCCGTGATCCGGGCTACGTGCAGCGCGGGATCTGCATCTCGAAGTCGCACGCCATGATGGCCTGGAAGCGCATCGGGTAGCAGGGCGATCCGCCGGACGGTTTGCCGGGGTCTGCGAGACCGGGGCCGGGAAGTGCGCTGATCCCGGTCCTCGTGGTCTCGGGCCGCCCTATGAATCCATCAGGCCTTCTTGATCAGCAGTTCCCGTGTGCCGCGGTG
>CANJMX010000084.1 GCA_947475125.1 Actinomycetota bacterium | reverse complement strand
TCGACTTCGGCAACGCCCTCGCGGCATACAACATCCCGGTTGAGGCAGTCTTCTTCTTCCAGGCGGTGTTCTGTGCCGTGTCGCTCGCCATCGTGTTCGGCACGATGCTCGACCGCACGAAGTTCATCGCGTACATCATCTTCGGTGTCATCTTCACCGGGGTCATCTACCCAATCGTCGCCCACTGGACCTGGGGTGGCGGCTGGCTCTTTCAGAACGGCTTCCTCGACTTCGCGGGATCTTCGATCGTCCACCTGCAGGGTGCACTCGCGGCCATCGCCGGAACGCTCCTGCTGGGGCCACGCATCGGGAAGTTCCGGGAAGGAAAGCCACAGCCAATTCCCGGCCACTCGATTCCGCTCGCCATCCTCGGGGTGTTGATCTTGTGGGTCGGTTGGATGGGCTTCAACCCCGGTTCGTTCCTCGGGGCGGTCGGCTACAACTTCGCCGACGTGGCCATCAACACCAACCTGGCGGCTGCGGCCGGCGTCGTTGGCGCCACCATCGGCTCGCTGGTCATGTTCAAGACGCTTGACGTCTCACAGATGGGCAACGGGGCCATTGCCGGCCTGGTGGCCATCACGGCACCATGTGCCTTCGTCGATCCGTGGGCCGCAGTGGTCATCGGGTTCGTCGTCGGAATTCTCGTGCCGGCGCTGGTGGTGCTGGTTGACAAGCTCAAGGTCGATGACCCCATCGGCTGCATCCCGGTGCACGGTGTGTCGGGAGTTCTCGGCACCCTGGCAGTGGGGCTCTTCGCCACTCGCGACCGCCTCGACGCACTGAACCTCTCAGGTTCGGAGGCCGGTATCTTCTACGGAGGCGGCGGTCACCAGTTGTGGGTTCAGGTGTACGGGGTGGCCGCAACTATCGCATTCACGTTTACTGCATCGTTCATCGTGTTCGCGTTGATCAAGTACACAGTTGGCCTTCGCGTGAGCGAAGAGGACGAGATGGCGGGCCTCGACATCTCCGAGCACGGTATGTATGGGTACCCGGAGCAGTTCATCGAGGTTCCCGGGGCATTCCCGGAGTCGGCAAGTACGAACGAGCCGCCGCTCTTCGCCGGCTCCAAGACCGCGACCTCGTCGCAGTAGGAGGACACTGACGTGAAGAAGATCGAGGCATTCATCCGTCACGAGGCATTCGACGAGATCCGCGACAAGCTGGCGGCCATGGGGCTTCCCTCCATGTCCATCAGCGAGGTCAAGGGCTCAGGACGCCAAGGCGGGTATACAGAGAGCTATCGCGGCGCGAAGACCACAATCTTCATGCGTCCGAAGCTGAAGTTGGAGATCGCGCTTGACGACAGCGATGTCGAGCGGGCCGTGGATGTCATCCTCGAACACGCCCACACGGGCGAGCCCGGGGACGGCAAGATCTTCATCATCCCGCTTGATGACGCAGTACGCGTACGAACGGGTGAGCGCGGGGACGTTGTCCTGGTGCCGCACTCGGATGACGCTCCGGCCTAGGTCGGACCACCCATTGCGGTGGGTGTGGGGCCCTCGTCCAGGTTGGACGGGGGCCCCACGTCGTTTCGGGGTTCGGGCGCCTGCGCAGGGAGCGTGAGCGTGAACCGGGCCCCTCCTGCGGGTGCATCACCGGCCGAGAGGCCGCCGCCCAGCGCGCGGGTGAGTTGGCGCGCGATGGCCAGGCCGAGGCCCGATCCCTGGTTTCCCTCCGGCGTCTCAGCCGACCGGAATGGCTCGAAGATGGCTTCGCGCATGTCGGGGCTGATCCCGGGTCCGTTGTCGTCCACATCGATCGTGACCCCGCCATCCGCCTCCGGGCGGGCCGAGAGAACGACCTCGCCACCGCGGGGAGCCCAGCGAATTGCGTTGTCGATGAGGTTCGTGACCACTTGCTGCACGCGGTCCGGGTCGGTGATGACCTCGGGCAGGTCGCCGATGTCAGCGCGCAGGGCGATTCCCTTGGCCTCGGCCGTGGACCACAGCGCATCGGTCGCCTGCTCCAGTGGCAGCGCGGCAGCCACGGGCACGAGGTTGATGCGGAACCGGTCGGCATCCATGCGGGCGAGATCGAGCAGATCGGTGACAAGTACCTCGAGGCGTGTGGCCTCAGATGCGATGGCCCCGAGCGATCGCGGCACGGCATCCTCGGGCACCACGCCGTCGGACAGCGCGGATGCATGCCCGCGGATGGCGGTGAGGGGAGTGCGCAGGTCATGGGTGACCCGCATGAGGAACTCACGGGCCAGGCGGTCACGGCGTGCCAGCTGGCGCACCATCGCGTTGAACGAGCGGGCGACGGCGTCGAGCTCCTCTGCACCTCCCGTGGCGACCTCGGTCTGCAGGTCACCCGCCGCCACGCTTGCCGCCGCCGCCTCGAGGTCGCGGAGCGGTCGCGTCGCACGTCGCGTGATCCACAGCACCAGCACCACGGCAACCAGAAGGCCCAGAAGCGTGGCCACGAGAATGGGGGGCAGTACGTCACCCCAGTTCGCCGCCACCTCGTTCTGAGGGCGCGTGAGCACGATGGCACCCACATAGCGGCTGCCCACCGTGACGGGCGCTGCCGCCGCGAATGTCGGCGTGGTGGCACCCGTGGGCGTGAAGCCGAACGCCTGCGAGCCATCGCGCACCAGTACCGCGGGGCTCAGATCCTGCGCCACCGTTCCGGGGAGGCCACCAGTGGGATCGGATGCCCCGGGCGAGAGGTCGAGGCCCACGTAATACAGGCGCGTGCTCGGGCCGGTGAGGGTCTCGAGGTTGCCGATGGGGTCAGTGCGGAACTCGGCACCGGTCTCAAGCGCAGTCTTTACGCGAGCGGACACCAGCACGGCGACCGCACGCGCCTGACGATCGAGCTCGGCCCGTGCCTGATCGGTCGCCTCCCCACGGATGAGCGAGACGGCGATGGCGGCAAACAGGATGGCCGCCACGATGAGCCCGCCAACCGCGCCGAGCGCCACTCGCCCCGAGAGGCTCGCCCACGGCCTCCGGCGGGCCGGGGCCGCGCCATTCACCGCCGGGCCGCAACCTTGTAGCCGGTACCCCACACGGTCTCGATGGGGCAGGCATCGCCCAACTTACGACGCAGTTGACGCACGTGCACGTCAATGGTGCGGCTGTCCCCGAGGAACGTGTAGCCCCACACACGCTCGAGCAACTGTTCACGACTCAGCACCAGACCCCGGGCCTGCACGAGCGTGGCCAGCAGGTCGAACTCCTTGGGCGTGAGCGCGACCTCGGTGTCACCCACGTACACCTCGCGCGGGCCCACCTCGATGCGCAGGTCGTCAACCTCGAGCACCGGCGGCATGTCCGGGTCGACCTGATCGGCCTGGCCATTGCTGCGGCGCAGTACCGCGCGCACCCGGGCGACCAACTCGCGCGGGTCGAAGGGCTTGGTGACGTAGTCGTCGGCCCCCAGTTCGAGCCCCACGACCTTGTCAACCGGCTCGTCGCGTGCGGTGAGCATGAGGATGGGCATCGACCCACCACCCTGGCGAATGCGCCGGGTCACTTCGAACCCATCCACACCGGGCAGGTTCAGGTCGAGCAGCAGCAGGTCGGGCTTGTCGGCATCGATCTTCTCGAGCGCAGTGTCACCGCGGTCTGCGACGTCCACGCGAAAGCCAGCCGCCTCCAGATACATCTTGGCGAAGGATGCGATGTTGGGCTCATCCTCGGCGATGAGGATGAATGGCTGTTCGTCTGAGGATCCCATGGTGTGGCCCGACGGAGGTTACCCCGTGTGGGCTAGTTCGCGGGCGCCAGTGCGAGGTCGATGGGTTTGAGCGGCCAGCTCTGGGGGCTGCCGTTGTTCACGGTGAAGGTACCCACGCCATCGAGCACCCCGCTGCCACTGCCTGTGATGGCGATGGCGAGCGATCCCCTGCCGGACAGGTCGACCCGGATGTCGGTGCCATCGATGAGGAAGCGTTCGCGTGGTGCGTTCGCCACTGCCACACGGGTGCGGGTGCCATCGGCCTTCGTCACCCGCTTGAACGGGATACATGCCGCCCCGACACGCAGCATTCCATCGCCCCGGCGATCCTCCACGCGGATGGTCATTCCCCGCACGGTGCCCCAGGACATGAACGATCCCTGCAGGCGAACCCGCCCGGCCCCCTGGATATTCACCTGACCGCCGGCACTCACCACGCCGGTCTTTACCGGTGAAAGGTTCGTGCCGGGCGAACGGCAGTCGCCCCTGCCCCGAGAGGGACCGCTCTGAGAGGGATCATCGCGAGAGGGATCATCGCGAGAGGGACCGCCCGGAGAGGTGAGCGCTGGCGCAGCCATGACGAGCGCTCCGATGAGAGCGACGGTGACGGCTGCGCGTGAGGGTGAATGAGTTCGCATGGTGTGTCCAATAGGTGCGGACAACGTCAATCGTGGCCCTTCACCATGCGGAACACGAGGGGGCACCGTAAGCATTTCGTGAATCCCTCACGGCCACCGGGCTGATCATTTCCCGCTACATCTCCAGGTTGATGCCCTCTTCCACCTTCACAGGGTCCTGTGCCGGCGGCGGCAGCGCCACATCTGCCTCCACGACCGGGCCGGTGGAATCGGCGGGAGCGGCCGGAGCGGCCGTCTCACCTTCAGGGATCGGCCGGGGGCCGTCGCCCATGTAGCACCAGATGATCTCGCCGCAGTCCGGGCACGAGGGCAGGGCACCGCGGTTGTTGATGCGAAACTGGCATGTGACGCAGGCATAGATACCGACGAGCCGTTGCCCTGTGAAGAAACAGGGCTTGCCCAAGCGCTTCTCTGCCTGTTGGGCCCCCTGTGCCGGGGTGAGGTTGGTCTTGTGCGGGGCCGCGGTCTTGCCGGGGCCTTCTGTGCGTCCGCTCGTACCCATCGTGGAAATTCCCTTGTCGCGTATATCCTGAGGACGGGCTGGATCCTACCGCGGCACGACAGCCAGACAACGAAGATCAGGCGGGCGGAGGGCAGTTCATGCGCATCGCATGCGCGCAGGTCAACACGGTGGTCGGCGACATTGACGGTAATCTCGCGCGGCTGTGCGCGGCGATCCGCTCGGGCGTCGATGCCGGAGCGGCCCTGATCCTCACTCCCGAGATGGCCCTCACCGGGTACCCGCCGGAGGATCTGCTGCTGCGCCCTTCGTTCGCCGACGCGTCGCGTGACGCGTTGGAGGCACTGGCCGAGCAGGTTACGGAGGGTGTGGCCATCGTTGGATTCGTGGATCACGACGAGGACTGCCGCAACGCTGCTGCGGTCATTGCCGACGGTCGTGTGCAGGCGGTGTACCACAAGCGATTCCTCCCCAACTACGGGGTATTCGACGAAGCGCGATACTTCCGTGCGGGTGACCACCCCATCGTCCTTGACATCGATGGTGCCCGTGTGGGCGTCGTCATCTGCGAAGACATCTGGTACCCGGCGCCGGTCGCTGCGGAACTGGCGCGTGCCCGCCTCGACGTGATCGCCTGCATTTCGTCATCGCCGTTCCACCAGGCCAAGGGAGATGCCCGCGAGCGCATGCTGCAGACCCGGGCGTCGGATAGCGCTGCCGCACTCGCCTACTGCAACCAGGTGGGCGGTCAGGACGAGCTGGTATTCGACGGCCGCTCGGTAATCATCGATGCCGCAGGCGAGGTCATCGCCCGGGCACCAGTGTTTGACGAGGCCCTGCTCATCGCCGATCTCGAGCTCGACCTGTCAGCTGGCCGCCGTCTGCGCGAGCCGCTGCTGCGCCGCCTTGAGCCCCTTGACGGCCCAGAACCAGTTGTCGTGACCGGCGCACTCCCGGTGCGTGCCGGTACTCCGGCATCGCTGATCGCACCGGTCGCCGGCCCCGAGGAGGAGCTGTGGGGGGCCCTGGTTCAGGGCGTGCGCGACTACGTCGGCAAGAACGACTTCCCCGGCGTCATCCTGGGTCTTTCAGGCGGCATCGACTCCGCGCTCACGGCGGCCATCGCAGTTGACGCGTTGGGTGCCGACCGGGTGCGCGGCGTGGCCATGCCGTCGGTATTCACGTCCTCGCAGAGCACGACAGATGCCGGTGCCCTCGCCGGGCTGCTCGGCATCCGGATGGACGTCATCGAGATCGCCCCGGTGGTGGACGCATTCGAGTTGCAGCTGGCGCAGGTATTCGAGGGCCGTCCGCGCGATGTGTCTGAGGAGAACCTGCAGGCCCGCGTCCGCGGCACACTGCTCATGGCCATGAGCAACAAACACGGCGACATGGTGCTGGCCACCGGCAACAAGAGCGAGATGTCGGTGGGGTACTCCACGATCTACGGCGACATGGCGGGTGGATTCGCTCCACTGCGCGACGTCTCGAAGACCTGGGTCTACCGGCTGGCGTCGTGGCGGAACCTGAGAGAGGGCCGGGAGGTCATCCCGCAGGCCACCATTGATCGTCCACCAACCGCCGAACTGCGCCCTGACCAGCGTGACTCGGACTCCCTGCCCGAATACGAGGTACTCGATCCGATTCTCGAGGCGTACGTCGAAGAGGACCTTCCGCCGGCCGCTCTGGTCGAGCGCGGGTTTCCCGAGGATGTCGTCAGACGCATCGTGGGCATGGTTGACCGCGCCGAGTACAAGCGCCGGCAAGGGCCTCCTGGCGTCAAGACCACACCCCGCGCATTCGGGCGTGATCGCCGAATGCCCATCACCAACCGGTATGGGGCGGGTTAGGGGCAGGCCCCCGGGCCTGCTGGCGCTCGTCGCGCTGCTGGGTCTGGCGGTCCCCGCCATTGCGACATCCGCGCCGTCGGCACCCGTACGGGCCACAGCGCCCGACGGCACGGCGTCACTCGTGGTGACCTTCGCCGAGCCGCCCGCGCCTGTCGATGCGCGCGCGCTGCTCGGCCCGCTGGGCCCCGTGCGCCCGCTGGTACCCGAGGCCGGCGTGTGGTCGCTGCACGT
>CANJMX010000083.1 GCA_947475125.1 Actinomycetota bacterium | reverse complement strand
ATGCGGCTCTGCAGGTGCCAGTTCTCCTGCTCCACCGCGCGCAGGCGCGGCGCGATGCGGTCGTAGTACGCCTGGACATCGTCCAGTCGCTCGTCCGTGCGCTCATCCCGGTGGTCGGTCATCGACTCCATTCCGCCGGTCGCGACTGGCCTGCGGTCGCCTGACGGAAGGCGCCCCAAGCGGGCTTCTGCGTGAGGTCATCACGAAGGAGACCGCCCGTCCAGTACGGATTGTCCTGAAGGTTGAACCACATGGCCACCTCCACGCGTGGATACCGGTTCGCCATCGTCTGCGTCTGCGTGAGCCACGAGGCCTGCTGGAACTCGCTCACGAAGTAGCGGTGATAGCGGTTGTACGACGTGTGATACCCGGTCTCCGTCACATAGATGGGCGCACCGGGCGACAGCCTATCCACCAGCGACTGGATCTGCGGGATCGTCTTCCACGACGGCACGAAGTACGCCTGCGTGGGTGATCCGATTGGGTACAGGTGCATGCTCCACGCGTCAAGCGGCACGCGGTTTCGCACCATCTCCTTTGCGAAGGTCAGCGTGCCCACCGATGAGTCGGCGGAGTTGCAGGAGGAGTCACCCACCGGGCCGGTGACGCCCCCGATGACGATCGCCGTGGGGCTCACGGCCTTGATCTGCGCGTACGAGGCGGCCAGCAGTGCGGAGTAGGCCCGCGCCGAGTCGAGCACGTAGCGCCCACCCTGACGACGGCACTGCGGGTACCAGTATGTGGCGATGTTGGGCTCGTTCCACACCTCGATGCGGCGCACAAGCGGAAGGGTGCCGCCCTTGCCGTCGGGCCACGTGCCGTTGTACCGGCGCGCGATCGCGGCGGCAAATGCTGCGCCGTCGGCTGTGCGCGGTGCCGCGTTGCGATTGCCCGAGGACGACCCCCACGTGGGTGTCCACGCGAAGTCCACGATGGGCGTGATGTCGCGCGTACGCAGGCCCGTGATGATGGCGTCGTAGCGGGCCCAGTCGTAGGCCGGGTCTCCGGGGTCGGATGCGTCAGCCGGGCGCGTGGGGGCAACGAATCCCCACAGGATGTCCACGCGGGTGATGGTGGTGCCGGTGCTCTGCAGCAGGTCGAGCCGCTGCTCGAGCGCGGCGCCCGACAGATTGGGCAGCTGGTCGTCCTGAATTGCCATCTGGGCGCCCATCGCCGGGGTCACCGTGATGGCGGCGGCGGCAATGGCGAGTGCCACGCGCAACCACCTCATCGAACGCTCCCCAGCACGCGGCCAACCGTGCTCTTCACATTCGTGGTGCGCTTCTTCACGGTGACCTTTCTGGTGATGCGCTCAAACACCACAATGCGCGTGCCGTCGGTGGCGAGTGCGGCCACGACGCCCTTGGCGGTGCCCGCCGCCCTGGCCTTGGCACCGCCCCTGCTGGAGAACACTTTGCTTCCGGTCCCGATCACAATCGCGTTGCCGCCGGCAGTCACCACGGGAGTTCCGGATCCGCTCCACACGGTGCGCGCTGCGCCCGACGCAACGGGTGTACGCACCACTTTGGCGCGGCTGCCGCTCTTCACCACGGTCACGACGAATGATGGGGTGGCGAACACGCTCTTTACGGTGCCGCCCTGCGCCACTGTGCGCACGCCGCTCACACCGTCGTCACCGGGAATACCGATCGAGATCGACGACGAGCCCTTGCCGGCCCATGCCGCCACGCCCGTCGCAATTGATGCGAGGCCCGGACCCGTGTTGCCGGGAATCGCCACCGAGGTTGCGCGCAGATCACCCTCCACGGGGCTCGCGCTGCCGAGCACCGCACCCGATGCGCTGCCCGCAATCCATCGCACGCGACTGCCATCGAGCCCGGCCCCAGCTGGCGCCGGCGCGCCATCGCGGCCATCGCTCGACACCACGACCTCGGCGCTGGTGGAATCGCAGCACCACACGACCGGCCCGGCATATGCGGCACCCGGCGCGATGGTGACGTAGCCCCTGTCCGTTCCCGTCGCCCGAACCCGTGCACCGTTGGAGATTCCGGCGCTGGTACGGATGAGCACCGGCTCCGTCGCTTTGCCGATAGACCTGCTGAAGGACGCACGGCCGGTGTCGGTACGCCAGTAGGTGAAGGTGGCCGCCTTGGCGGCGGCGGTGTCGCTCCACACCAGCGCACCACCACCGATGTCGGCAGTGATGCTGCCCCAGCCACCCACGACGATATTGGCTGCCTGTGCCGAGCCCGTCAGTGCGAGGCCGGCCACCCCGGTAATGGCCAGAAGTCCCAGTGCGGTGCGTCGCTTCATGTGGAATCCCCTGATCGGATCGTCGTCACTGCCTCGCCGAGCAGCGCCTCACTGGCCGCGGCGCGCGATGGGTCGCACAGCGGTGTCATTTTCGTGAGCTGCACGTGCTCGGCCCCGGCGTGTGCGAGCGCACGCACACCGCGGGCGATGTCGTCGGGCGTGCCATGGATGACGGTACCCAGCAGCACCTCATCGGGCACCGCTGCCGCGAGCGCCAGTGCCTCGTCGCGACCGATGGCCATGGGCTGCAATTCGGTGATACCGAAGACACCCTTTCCCAGCGGGTGGTCAACGCCGGCCGCCTCGAATGCCTCCGAAGGACGGGTGAGCGCGATGAATCGGAAGAGCAGTGAGTTCAGGATGACGCCCCGGGCGTCGTCAAGCGAGTCGGCCACCACCACGCGGCAGTAGGCCCCGGCGGTGACGTCACCGAGTGCACGGCCCGCGGCCGCCTGCGCCGCGCGCACCTGCGCGAGCATGGCCGAATAGCCATCCACATCTGTGGCGAGGGGCAGCCAGCCATCTGCCAGGCGCCCCACCAGTGCGAGACCCTTGGGCCGGTGCGCGCCAACCCAGATGGGCGGCGGGCGGTCACCCAGCGGGCGCACCCCCATGCAGGCGCCCTCGAGCGTGAATACCTCGCCGGCGTAGTCCACGGGTCCCGGATCCGACATGAGCAGGCGCATCACCTCGATGCCCTCCTCAAGCCGCCTGAGCGGCCGCGCGTTGGTCATTCCGTATGGGCCCAGATTGAGCTGCTCGCCGGTGCCGATTCCCAGCATGAACCTGCCACCGGTCAGGTGGTCAAGTGTGAGGGCCGTCTGCGCCAGGCTGGCGGGGTTGCGCCGCACCAGATCGGTGACGCCGATTCCCAGCCTGATGCGTTCGGTGGAAAGGGCTGACTGCGCGATGACCGGCACCGGGTCGAACCACACGTGCGGGCTGGGCTGCGCGGCGGCCTGAGGTACCAGCTCGGGGTCCCAGATACCCATTGGGAACCAGTGCAGCAGGTGGTCGGCCCACCACATGGCGTCGTAGCCATCGGCCTCGCGGCGCGCGGCAGCACCCACGGCCGCCTGCGAAGGCGGCCGCGCGGGGCCCATGCACGAGATCTCAAGGGGTCGCGACATCGCGGCGAGGCTAGCGGAGGCCCCGCTGGGCACGCGACACCGGGGGTCCCGTGTCACGCGTCATGGTCATCGCCGTCCAGCACCCCGACGGCGTATTGCACGGGTACCGCGGGCACTCCACACGGGGTCCCGCGTGCTTACGGGGCGTCGGCCCCGGGCGGCAGCACCGATTCGCCACGCGCCTCCTCGATGTCATCCAACTGCGTGGTGAGCCATTTGGCGATGTCGTTTTCCATCACCACCTGGCGGATGGCCTCGGCACGCCCGCGCCGCTCGGCGCGCGGCATGGTGAGCGCCGTGTGCAGCGCCTCGGCCTGTGCCTCGATGTCAAAGGGGTTGACGCCGATGGCGAATGCACCGATCTCCTCGTAGGCACCCACGTTCTCGCTGAGGATGAGCACCCCATCGCGCTCGTTGACCAGCGGGGCCTCCTTCGCCACCAGGTTCATGCCGTCAAAGATCGAGTTCACCATCATCACGTCGAAGTGCTTGTACGCGGTGACGGCCAGCGGGAGGTTGCTCTCGAACCTGAGGTCGATCGGCATCCAGTCGGTATTGCCGTGCTTGGTGTTGATGCTGCTCACGATGTCGGTGATGCGGTTGACGTACTCCACATACTCCGGCACGTCCTGGCGGGAGGGCTGGAGCATGGCGAAGAACGTGATCTCCTCATGGAACTCCGGGTGCCGATCCAGAAAGACATCGAACGCGGTGAAGCCGCGCAGGATGTTCTTGGACAGGTCGGTGCGGTCCACCCGCACCACCAGACTGCGTCGCCGACGTCTGAGGAACTGGGCCTCCTCGGTTGCCACCGCCTTGCTGGCGGCGAGCTCAATGAATCCGTCGGCATCGATTGAGATGGGGTAGTGCCGTACACGCACCCGGCGCCCGCGGTAGGTGACACACATGTTGGTGTAATCGACCTCGAGCCCCAGCAGGTCCTCGCACGAGAGCAGGAAGTTGCGCGCGTACCGCTGGGTGTGGAAGGCCACGATGTCGTTGGCCAGAAGGCCTTCGATCACCTGATCGCGGATGACAGTGGGCAGCACGCGCCAGTAGTCCGGCTGTGGCCACGGGATGTGCACGAAGAAGTGCAGGAAGGCATCCGGCACGCGCTCACGCACGATTCCGGGGGCGGTGTACAGGTGGTAGTCGTGCAACATGACCACGGCGCCCGGGTGCTCAGCGAGGGTGGCGACCACGGCGTCGGCGAACAGCCGGTTGGCGGCGAGATAGCCGTTCTCCCACGCCGCGAACTCCTCCACGCGGATGTCCGGCACGTTTGACAGGTCCCAGAGGTAGTGCTGGATGAACCACAGCATCGGGTTCGCAACCACGTTGTAGTACTGCTCGTAGACGTCGGCGTCTATCTCCACGAAACGCCCGCGGGTGTCCACTCCAAGCCCCGGGATGCGCACCTCGCCGCCGCTTTCGTGCTGTACCCGGGCGTCGCCGCTCTCGATGGCGGCGGAGATCCACACGGCGGGTGCCACGTTGACCAGCCCCGAGAGCGCGGTCACGAGTCCACCGCCCGAGCGCACCATGGTGGTGCCACCCGCGCCGTCGTCCACAAAGCCAACCGGGCCACGATTGGACACGAGGATGAGCGGTGGTGTCTCCATGCCCACATGGTGCCCGAGTGAGACCGCAACGCGCCGTGCATGGGGCAGAGAGGGTCAGAAGGATCGTGGTGCGATACTTCCCCGGTGCTGAATGGCCGCCTTTATCGGCTCTCGTGGCTGGTGGCGCTCGTCGCCCTGCTCGTCGCCCTGCTTACCCTTGAATCGCCGGGAGGCGCACCCGAACCTCCGCTTCCCCCGGCGTTCGACGCCATTGCCGCACGCGGGCTGGCCGCCGATCTGAACGGGGTCGCCCCGCAGCGGGTGCCGGGCACAGCGGGGGATCAGCGTGCCGCAGACTGGATGGTGACCCAGTTCGAGGGCGTGCCGGGGGCCACTGCGGTGCGGCGGCAGGTGTTCTCGGTCACCACACCCGGTGGTCGTATCACCACCCAGAACGTGTACGTCTCGCTGCCGGCGCACAGCGGCGCCTCGTCGCGCCATGCCCTCGTCATCTCGGCCCCCCGCGACACCCCACCTGGCGTGAGCGGGGGCGAGAGCGGCTCAGCCGTGCTGGTGCAGTTGGCACGGGCACTTGGCACGGTGGCGCGCGAGCGCCCTGTCCTTGTGGTGTCGACGGGCGGATCCACCATCGGCAACGCCGGTGCACGCTGGTTCGCCGAGCGGTTCAATCAGGTGCCGGTCGAGGCTGCCATCTCGCTGGACGATCCGGCCGGTGATCCGGTGGCTCTGCACATCTGGGACGACGGCCAGGATGGCCGACGTGCGCTGGCACTCGGCACCGCCGCCGTGCAGGCCGCCGGCCGCGCGGGCGCCAGCGTTGCCGATGCCCCGGGCCCGTTTTCCCAGATCGCCGCAATGGGTGTGCCGCAGACCAGCGGTGATCAGGCGGCCTACATCGCCGCGGGCATCCCGTCGGTATCGCTGGCCTCCCGTCCCGAGCGCCCCGCAGCTGGTGGCAACCTCGCCACCGAGGCCGCCCTTGGATCGTCGGGGCGCACCGCCGAGACATTGCTCGGCGCACTCGACCTGGTGGATTCGGTGGCGCGGCCATCTGCCGGCCTCATCATCGGCGGCCGGGAATTGCGCTCGGTGATGAGCCGCATCGTCATCCTCCTGCTCGCCCTTCCCCTCTTCGTGGCGGCGCTCGATCTGGCAGTGCGTCTGCGCCGGGCCGGGGTACGCGTGCTTCCCTTCATCGCCGCCCTCGGGTGGCGCCTGTTGCCGCTGGTGGTCGGAATGCTGGTGGCCCATCTGTTGGCCACCGCAGGAATGCTGGCGTCGGCAGCCGGCGGATGGCCCCCGCTGGCAGGTTCGGTGCCATTCGATCCCCCGGCAGTTGTGGCAATGCTGCTGGCCGTGGGTGCCGGCGTGCTCACCTGGCTGGCCGTGCGCCTGCGGGCAATTCGCCGGGATGCCGAGGTGGCGTCCCGTGCCGCTGCCGGCGTCATCGCCCTTGGCGGGGTGTGTCTGGTGCTCTGGATCGTGAATCCGTTCGCACTGGTCATAGCCCTTCCGGCGGCCCACGCGGCGCTGGTGGTCACCCGCGCGCGGCGGTCGTGGCAGGTGGTGGCACTGGCCATTATCGCCATGACACCCATCGTGCTCTTGTGCGTCTGGTTGTCAGGTCGCATCGACCGCGGCTTCGTCGGGTCGGTCTGGTACCTCATCGAGACGACCCTGGCCGGTGGGCGCGGGGTCGCCGGCCCGGTGCTGGCCGCCGCGATCCTGATAATCACCTGGAGCCTCGGGGGTCTGGTGATGCGCAGGGTGCGCCGTGGCCTGGTGGCTGCCGGTCCCTATAAGCCCATTCCCAGCGAGCATGAGCGGCAGGCCCGCCGTGGCCGCCGCCCGCTTCCATCGCTCGGTCGCCGTCGCGACCGCCGCCGTGAGACCACTGGAGGTCCCACCCGTTGACTGCACCACGCCTCATCTCGGTCGTCATCCCGGTGTACGACGAGCGCGACT
>CANJMX010000082.1 GCA_947475125.1 Actinomycetota bacterium | reverse complement strand
TGCGGCGCTCCCACTCAATGAGGTCGTAGGGGTGCTTGCCCTTCTTCGTGAAGTGCCGCTTCAGGCCAAGCGCCGGTTGCTTGGTTGATGCGGACCTCTTGCTGGGCGTCGTGCCCACGACCTCAGTCGCCATCTTGTGCCTCCTCGGCTTCGGTGATGCTGGTCTTGTTCTCTGTCGTCACTTCATCCTCCACACCGAGCCCGCCTGCCAGGGCGCGAAGCCGACGTCGCGCAGGGCGGACGATCGGCATGGGCTCGGTGAGAAGTTCAAACATGTGATCGTCAAGCGGGCGCTGTCCGCGCGGCAACGGGGGCTCCCGCTCCAGCCGGTTCAGCTCGTCGGCGAACTCTTCGGTGTCCTCAAACTGGCGGTACACCGATGCGAATCGGACGTACGCCACGGTGTCAACGTCCTTGAGTCGTCGCAGGGTGAGCTCGCCGATGGCGGTGCTCGACACCTCCTGCTTCAAGCGGTTCCTCAGGCTCACTTCGATATCGCGCACTGCGGTCTCCAGATGGGCCGTGGGAACCGGCCGCTTGTGACATGCCCTGCGAAGCCCCGAGAGGAGCTTTTCGCGATCAAAGGGCTCCCGGTCACCGGAACTCTTGATCACCACGAGCGGCATCTCCTCCACGCGCTCGTACGTAGTGAAGCGCCTGCCACATGTCTGGCACTCACGACGCCTTCGAATGGCGTCTGTGGTGTCAGGAACGCGCGATTCCATCACGCGGTGCTCTGAACCCTCGCAAAAAGGGCAAATCATGACGAAAACACTAGGTGTGGGGTCAGCAGCATGAGGCGGCACACTACATGCGGTGTATTGACCCCGCAAGTTCCGATTGTTACGAAGTGCCCGCTCGGAGCGATAATCCCGCAGTCAATTCGGTTTCCGTGTACTCGCGAGGAGTGCCGACTTCTGCACTGCCAGCAGGCAAAACACCACCCCTGCCGGCCGATTCACCATCCACGGGGTCTGTCCCCGGTCGGGGTCAGTCACCGTCACAAATGGCCACGCTCTGCGCATGCGCGGCGCACGACTGACCCCCACCCGCCGAGTGGGGGTCAGTCCCCATGCGGGGTCAGTCCCCGGTGGGGGTCAGTCGCCGTCACAAATGTGCACGCTCGACCCACGCCCAACCAATCCTCCCCAGATGGGGCCAATCGCGTGGTGTGGTCAGTTCGGGGATGGGGTCAGTCGCCGTCACAAATGTGCACGCTCAGCGCATGCGCGTCGCACGCCCGGCCCCCACCCGCCGGGTGGGGTCAGTCCCCGGGTGGGGTCAGTCCCCGGTGGGGGTCAGTCGCCGTCACAAATGTGCACGGAGCGAGTGGGCGTACTTTTGTAACGGCCTTCGCTGTCTTCTTGGCCTTGCGTGGGGGGAGACGGCCAGCGCGAGACCGACGTACCTGCATCGGATCAGGTGCTCACAACGCCGTAGATGCCGACAGCTAGCTGAGGAACTGCAGGCGTGTGATGGGCCAGTAGATGAGCTCTGCCTGGCCGATCACGTTGTCCTCCGGTGTGAACGCGGCATTTCGGTCCAGCCACACGTGCGCATCGCACGATCCGGGCCGGTTATCGCCCAGTACCAGCAACTGGCCCGGCGGGACCACCGGGAATGACGCCGTGTAGTCGGGCGTGAGGGCGGTCGGCACGATAAATGGCTGGGCATCGGCCTGGCCCGCCCGCTTCACGAAGGTCACGTGGGTGGTGTCGCCGTCCTTCAACTGCTGCTCGGTGACCCCATCGGGGCCGAACGAATTGGGTGTGGCGGTGCGCTTTACCGCGGCAGCGCCACCGGGGCGCAGATCCGGATACGGGCTGGTGGACGAGATGGTGACCTCGCGCACGCTCACCTGGTCGCCCGGGACCCCAATGACCCGCTTGACGAAGGGCACATCCCCGGGCTCGCTGCACGCGGCGCGCGCGCCCTTTGTGGGGTCGAACACGATGATGTCGCCGGGCGAGATATCCCTCAGCTTGTAGATGACCCGGTTGGCGATCACGCGGTCTGGGGCGCGGTCGCCAGTGGAGTTGGCGCCCTGGATGGCAGGAAACATCGAGTTGGTGGGAATCTCATACGGCTTGGCAAGCGACGCCTGGATGACAAAGGCCAGAGTGATGGCCACGACCACCGGCAGGATGAGGTCCTTCACCAGCTTGCGCACGCTATTGGCGTCCCGTCGGTGGACCATCGCCACCACGGCGACGGCTGATTACGAACCATGCGCCGGCGGCGATAAGTGCCAGCACGGCGAGCACGATGATGACGATGACAGCGCCCGGCAGCCCGGAGTCCTCACTGACCGCGGCCGATGAGGCACCGTCGGATGCCGCGCCGCAGGCCTCACCAGGACGACCCAGGTTGGTCAGCTCGGCCTGGCGGATTACGTCAACGGCTGCGCCGTACTGCTGCTGGTCAGGGCGGATTCGCCGCAGGGCATCCTCAAACTGCGCCAGCGTGTAGCAGCCGTTGATCTGGCCGTTGTCCTCGTAGTCGGCCAACACTGCCCGGCCGGTGATCTCGGTGGACGCCTTGGCGCCCGATGCAGCCGTTGCCGATACCCGTGTGGTGCCCGCGCACTGGATCTCTGCTTGCTGGATGACGTCAACCACAGCGCCGTACTGCTGCTGATCCGGCCGCACCGCCTTGAGCGCGGCCGCGTAATCACCGGGCGCGTAGCACTGCTCCAACTGCCCATTATCGGCGTAGTCCGCGAGCACGGCCTGCCCACTCGCGAACGCGGACGAGGCAAAGAGCCCCATCACAAGCGCGAGAAGGAACGACACGGCTACGCTGGGGCGGATGATGGTCATAAGGGTGAGAGCGCCCGAGGCGCGATGCGCTGCCGGGAATCTGGCGAGCGTACCAGCGCCCCGTGGGGCTGGCGAGTTCGTGCGTCACGGGGGCACCCGCTGACAACCCGGCGTGCGCGCACCGAGACGCCGCTGTTGGTGGGGGCTCTGCTGCTGGCCGGATGGACCCTGCTCACCGTGATGAACGGGGGCATCGACCTGGGGGACGGCCTGGCGACGCGCGGGGCCACGGCGGTGCTGTTTGCCACGGTCATCGCTGCGCCCACCGCCGCATGGGCGCTCATGCGCGCTCGCAACCATGCAGCCGTGCGATCCGGGCCCTCGCTCATCGCCATCGTCGGTCTGCTGGGGCTGGCGGTGTGGTCGGGCATCTCCATTCTCTGGGCGCTTGCCCCCGATCTGGCCTGGACTGAGGCCAACCACACGGCACTGGCGTTTCTGGCGCTGATGCTCGGCATCACCCTTGGTGCGCTCATCCCACGAGCTCCCGAGCGCTTTGCCACCGGGCTGGCACTGGCCACCGCACCCATCATCGCGTGGGCACTGCTGGCCCGTTGCCTGCCCACGATCTTCGGCAGCGACTACGAGCCCTCGCGCCTGCAGGCTCCCGTGGGGTACTGGAACGCGCTGGCGCTGGTGTGTGTGATGGCCGTGCCGGGAATCCTATGGTGGGCGGGACGACGGGGGGCATCGCAGACGAGCCTCTTTGTGTCGTCCGGTGCCCTGGCCGTGGTCATCACCGCGCTCATGCTCACCTACTCGCGCGGCGGGCTGCTGGGGCTCATCCTGGTGCTGGTCATCGTGCTGTGGATGGTGCCCGGACGCATTCGCATGCTGTCGGTGCTGATTGGCGGCGGCATCGGCGCATTGCTCCCCGTGGTGTACGGACTCACCACCGATGCGCTCACCGACGACGCCCTGATTGCCGCCGACCGCAGCGGTGCGGGGTTTGGACTGCTGTGGAGGATCGTGCTCGGAGCTGCCATCGCTGTGGGCATCGCGTGGCTGGCGGCCCGGGTGCTGGGCGGGGGCAGGCTCAACCGCAGGCGCGCTGGCGTCGCCGCGCTGGCAATCGCCGCAGTGGGAGTGCTCGGCGTGGTGGGGTACTCCGCAGCCAACCCCGACACAGTGGGTAACTGGATCTCCACCCGCGCGAGCGAGGTGGCGGGAACCTCGGGCGGGTTGGCCAATAACCCCGGGCGCCTCGGCAGCCTCGACACCAATCAGCGAATCGATTGGTGGAAGGAAGCGGCGGGGTCGGTGGAGCAGGCGCCGCTCATTGGCGAGGGCGCAGGTTCGTTTGCGCTGGTGCACCTTCGCGAGCGCACCAGCCCGGAGGACCGCCTGAACGTACGCCAGCCGCACCAGCTGGTGCTCGAGGTGCTGTCGGGGCTGGGCGTGATCGGCCTGGCGCTGCTCGGGTGCCTGGTGGCTGGCATCGCGTGGGCGGTGGTGCGCGCCCGCACCCGCGGAGCGCCGCCCACAATCGCGTTGCCCCTGGCCATCGTGGCCGCCTTCCTTCTGCAGTGCCAGCTCGACTGGACATGGACGGTGCCCGCACTCACCACTGCCTCGATGGCCGCCGGTGGTGTGCTCATCGCAGCAGCGGCGCCGGGGCCAGCCGCCCCTGGGCGCTCGCTGCCTCGGGGCGCGATCGTTGCCGGGTGGGTGCTGGTGCCGGTGCTCGTGATGAGCGCGCTCATGCCGTGGTGGAGCCAGCAGGATGTTGCGGCGGGCAACGCCGCCGTGGCCGCCGGGCAGCCGGGCCTGGCCGATGCCAAGGCATCGGAGGCGTCGTGGCTCAACCCGTTCTCCATCCAGCCATGGCTGCTGAAGGCCCGTGCTGCTGCGTTGCGGGGTGATCCGGTGGCGCTGCGCAATGCCGCGCGCCAGGCCACGGTGGTTCAGCCCGACAATCCCAGCGGATGGACCATTCTTGCGCTGGCGCTGGGTGACTCGACGGCGGGGCGCAATGCCTGGCGCCATGTGCTGCAACTCAATCCGCTCGATGCCCGTGCCCGCACGGCGCTGGAGGACACCAGCCCATGAGTGACGATGACGACGACCGCCAGGACGATGACGACCACGACTACGGGATCTTTGTGGAGGGGGTCGCCGGCACGTACGACGAGATTCTGGTGCCTGCCCTGTTTGACCCCTGGGCATCAGAGGTAACGGCGCGTCTGGGCGAGGCATCGGGCACCGTGCTGGACGTTGCATGCGGCACGGGTGTGCTGGCGCAGCACCTCATCGATGCGGGGTGGATGCACGTAATCGGCGTGGATCTGTCGCCATGGATGCTGGAGCGCGCGATGGAGCGCACCCCCGAAGCGGAGTGGATCGAGGGCGATCTGTGTGCGCTGCCACTGGACGACGGCGCGGCCGACGCCCTGGCATCGAGCTTCGGGCTCATGTTCATTTCCGAGCCCGGTGAGGCGCTGGCCGAGATGGCCCGGGTGACCCGACGGGGTGGGCCCATGGTCATCTCCACCTGGGGCTACCTGGAAGATTCTCCGGGCATGTACTGCATCGCACAGGCTCTTGAATCGGTGGCGGGGCTCAGCGGGTCGAAACCGCTGCGCCGTGCATTCACCATGGGCGACCTCGACGATCTCGCCGAGCACGCCGACGACGTGGGCCTGGCCGACGTACGGGTATCGGTGCACACCATCGACGTGCTGTTCGACTCGCTTTCGGACATCGCCGAGGTGTATTCCACCTCACTGGGTCTGGGTGACCCTTCTGAGGCCGAGGTACTGGAGGAAGTGTTGACTACGACCATGAAACCGTGGATGCAGGGCGACACGGTCGAATTCCCGCTGAGCGGGATCATCCTTGAGGCAACCGGACGAGGTAACTGAGCATGGCGACGATCGTTCTCATCCATCCATTTCCAGTGGACGCCACGTTCTGGGATCCGGTGGCTGGTGTGCTCCGCGCCGCTGGCCACGACGTGCTCACACCCAACCTGCCGGGATTCGGCGGCAGGGAGTTGGAGCCGGATTGGACGATGCGTGGCGAGGCCGACAGTCTGGCCGCGCAGATCCCCGCGGGCTCGGTGGTGGTTGGGCTCTCGATGGGTGGCTACGCCGCATTGGCGTTGCTCGCCGCACACCCCGACCGGGTGGGCTCGCTGGTGCTGGCCGACACCCGTGCAGCGGGCGAGGCGCCCGAGGGCATGGCCGGACGCCGCGACACGGCGGCCTCACTGCGTGCCAACGGAAGCGCGGCATTCCTCGACGCCTTCGTACCGAAGGCGCTCGGGCCCGACCCCGCCCCGGCGGTGGTCGCCCAGGTTCGACAGATCGCAGAGGCCCAGCCGGCCGACGCCATGGCCGACGCCACCATGGCCATCGCCACACGTGACGACACCGATGGTCTGCTGCCGGACATCGCTGTGCCGGTGCTCGTGATCGTGGGCGAGCACGACGCGATCATCCCGCCGTCGGTGCACACTGAAATGGCCGCGCGCATCCCGAATGCCACGCTGGCAGTCATTGGCGGAGCTGGTCACCTGACCGCGCTCGAAGAGCCACAGGAGTTCTCGGACCTGCTGCTGGCACACATCGCGCGGTCCTGAGACCCATGGCCGTGGGCACAAAAACCCCTGCAAAGCGCACTATTATTTGACGGGGCACATACCTTTCACCTAGGATCCCCGGTCGCGAATCACCACGTGTTCGCCTGACCGAGGAGCCATATGCCGTCACTTCCGCCCGCGATTCACCTGTCGTTCACCACAGATGGGGATGGACCCCTGGTGGTGGCGCTGCACGATGTCGGGCGACCGTCGGCTGATCTGCGGAAGGCCCTCAAGCCGCTGCTCAAGCACCACCGCGTAATGGTGCCCGAGCTGCGCGGCCACGGCGAGTCGCCGTCACCGGCGGGGCCGTGGAGCATTGACGACTTCGCTTCCGACGTCGCGCGTCTGGTGGCGGGCGAAGGTGGTGGCGCAGTGATGCTGGGTATTGGGCTGGGGGGCGCAACGGCACTGGCCCTCGCCCTGGGCCACCCCGGCCTGGTTGCCGGCTTGGTGCTGTCGGGTATCGGCCCGCGGGGCGAGGACCCCGACGGGCGCGACCGCTGGATGCTCATCGCCCGCGCCCTGCGTGAGCGCAACCGTGACGAGGGTCAGGCACTCGCCGCCGAGGCCATGGCCACCCGCCCCGACTGGCGCGGTGCGCTGGCCCAGGTGGATGCGCCGGTGGCCATCGTGGCCGGCGAGAACGACAAGGCCGTGCCACCC
>CANJMX010000081.1 GCA_947475125.1 Actinomycetota bacterium | reverse complement strand
GGCCTCGGCCCGCAGAAACGCGTCCACGACATCATCGACGTACACGTAGTCCCTGGTCTGCAGGCCGTCGCCGAACACCGTCATCGGCTCGCCGTCGATGATCCTGCCCGAGAAGATGGCCACAACACCCGCCTCGCCGTGCGGGTCCTGGCGCGGGCCGTACACGTTGCCGAGGCGCAGGCGCACCGTCGGGATGCCATACAGGCGGCCGTACAGCGCGCAGTAGGCCTCGCCACTCAGCTTGCTCTGCCCGTAATGAGACATGGGTCGGGGCTCCGCTGACTCGGGCGTGGGGATGGCGAGCCCGTCGTACTCCCCGTATGCCCCGCCCCCAGTGGCAGCAAAGATGACGCGGGCACCGTTGATGCGCGCGGCCTCAAGTACTGAGAGGGTGCCGCCGATGTTCACGTCGGCATCGAAGGCCGGGTCCTCGATGGCCTTTCGCACATCTGCCTGCGCGGCCAGGTGAAAGATGGCGACCGCGCCGCTCTCGCTCGCGACCCGTGCCACGGCCGCCGCGTCGCGGATGTCCACCTCGTGAAAGATCGCGTCTTGCGGCACATTCTCGCGGTGACCAGTGGCGAGATTGTCGATCACGTGTACCCCACGCCCACCGGCGGCGAGGGCGTCGGCGAGCGTGGATCCAATGAATCCAGCCCCGCCCGTGACGATGACCGATCCGGCGGGCGCCACTGCTAGCCTCGCCCTGTCATGGCAATCATCCGCTGCGTCATCGAGATGTCCTTCGTCGACCACCGATCGCGCGGCAGCATGGCGGCCCATTGCCTCCCGCGCAAGGCACGCACATGACCCTTCCCGGCTCCGGCCCGCTGCCCGAAGTGCTCGCCCGGCTTTCCGAGGGCGCTGCACCCGCTTCGCAGCAGGCACGCGCAACTGGGGCAGGGCGCCTGTTTGGTATTGCCATCTGCGGGGTCATCGCCGTCCTTGTGGTGCTCGCCAGCACTGGAGCCGTCCTGTGAGCGGGCGCTTCATCTCTCTTGAGGGCGTGGATGGCTCGGGCAAGAGCACACAGGCGTCGATGCTGGCCGATGCCCTGCGCGATCGTGGGCACGAGGTGGTGGCCGTGCGTGAGCCCGGCGGAACGCCTCTGGGTGAGGCCATCCGCGAAGTGGTGCTCGGGCCAGATGCCATGAGCCCCTGGGCCGAGGCCCTGCTCTTTGCCGCAGCCCGGGCCCAACTGGTGGCCGACGTCATCCGGCCGGCGCTCGAGGCCGGCACATGGGTGGTGGCCGACCGCTTCCTGGATTCGTCGCTGGCCTATCAGGGGACGGCTCGGGGGCTCGGAATCGAGCGCGTTGCGCAGGTCAACGCCCCGGCCATCGAGGACTGCATGCCAGACCTCACCGTCATCATCGACATCGCCCCCGGGTCGGCTGCCGACCGGCGCGCGGGCCGGGGAAGTGTCGACCGCATCGAAGACGAGGGCGAGGCCCTACAGGAGGCCGTTGCCGCCGGATACCGCGAGGTCGCCCGGCTGTTTCCGGAGCGGATCGCGCTCGTTCCCGGAGCCGGGTCGCTCGACGAGGTGCATACGCACGTGCTGGCCGCGGTGATCGGCGGGCTGTGAGCAGCGTCCCGGTTCCGGGCCAGCCTCTGGCCGAGCGCGTGCTCTCTGCAGCAGTTGATCGCCCCTCTCCCCCCCAGCAACTGTTGCTGCATGGGCCAGCGGGCGCGGGAAAGCACCGTGCCGCACGTGCCTTCGCGTGGTCAATCGTGGACCCCGGCACCCCGCACGACCCGGATGACCAGTCGCTCGACATCGAGACGGTGAGCGCCAGCGGTGCCACCATTCGAATCGCCGAGGAGTTGGAGCCAGCGCTGCAGTCGCTGTCGGCCCGGCCGGTTGTGGGCGCACGCAGGGTGATGATCATCGACGGCGCCGAGCGGCTGCGCTCGCAGGATGGTGCAGCGCGAATTCTCAAGATCCTTGAGGAGCCACCTCCGCTCTCGCACATCATCCTCATTACCGATCACCCATCCGACCTGCTGCCCACCATCCGGTCGCGATGCATGCCGGTGCCGTTCAGGTCTCCCGGGTGGCGGGTGATTGCTGACGAACTCGAGCGGCGTGGCGACACGCCCGCCGACGCGCGTGCGCGTGCACGGGCCGACGGGCTGCTCGCGCTCCAGGTGGGCCCCTTCGAGCGACGGTTGCGAATGCTGGGCGGTGGACTCGGCATGTCGGCGCTTGAGTCAGCCGGGGGCGGGCCCGAGTTGGTGTACGACATCAAGCGAGCCATGGACGAGGCCGCCTCCGAGCACCCATCGCCCGAGTTGGTGCAGCTGCGGGTGGCTGCTGCCGAACTGGATGGGAAGCGCGGTGGCAAGACCGCGGCGAAGAAGGCTGACGATCAGGCCAAGCGCGAGCTGCGCAGCCTCATCACGGAAGGCTGGAAACACGTCCTCGACGGCATGACGGCGGTATTTGCAGATGCCCTTGCCGTGGCCTCGGGCACCAGCGCAGCTGTGCGGCACGAGGAACTGTCCGCACGGCTCGCGGCGGTCGCGCATCCCGAGCGGCGTACCGAGATTGAGGACTGCCTCGGCGAGGTGCAGCGCACGCGGTCGGGGCTCGCACTCAACCCGCTTGCCGACCTCTGGGTGGAGGCACTGCTCGACCGCATCGCGATGATCCGCAGGGGAACCCCACTCCCCCGCGAGGCACCAGGGCGCTTCGCCGCTTAGAAGCTGGGCTGCCAGACCATAAGGACGAGTACGACGAGTGCCAGCGCCGCCGACAGATAGTTGACGAACAGCGCAGCGCGGTCGTTGAGCATCGCGCGCATCTCGTCGACGCTGCCCTCGCCGCCCGAGGCGATGCTGGTGGCCAACTCGCGAGCCTTCCGCGGCCGTCGCCCACCCACCATCCCGAGCAGGAACGACAACAGGAACGCGAGCACCGACGCCTGCAGCCAGCGGGTACGGAATACCCCGAGGTGACCCGCGAGCCAGAAACCCCCGACCAGCAGGAGCACTCCACCGACGACCGCAACGATGGCGCCGACCCGCGAGACCTTGAGCACTGCAGCGATCTCCACCGCTGACCGTCGTCGCCGAGCAACCTCGAATGCGGACCCCGCCGTGATGATGCCGCCGACGAAGGCGAAGGCCCCCAGCAGATGGATGAGCAGGCCGACGCGTTCTGCGTTCATGCGAAGTTCCTCACGCGGGCCACCCTAGCGGCTGGTGACACCGCGACACCACACGGGCCACGTTTGGCGCCCGGGCGTAGCGTTTACCTATGAACATCTCACGAGTCGCTCTGGCCATCGCGATCTCCGGTGCAACCGCTGCCGGCGCTCTTGGGGCGAGCGACATCGCCCAGATGACGACGCCCACCCGAAATATCGGGTGCATCGGGTCGAAGTTCGACGGCAAGTCCACGCTGCGCTGCGACATCCGCTCGCACACATACACGTCGCCCACGCAGCCGAAGTCGTGCCCCCTCGACTACGGAGACTCATTCAGTCTCGGCTCCACAGGAGCCGCACGCTGGACGTGCCATGGCGACACCGCTCTACCTCCACCCAATGGCAGCGGCTTCACCACGGTCGCGTACGGACGGGCCTGGACGTGGGGCCCATTCACCTGCCGGGTGCGGCTCAGCGGAGTCACCTGCCGCAACCGATCCGCGAAGGGGTTCTTCCTCTCCAAGCAGGCGGCCCGGCGCCTCTGAGCCCCAATGGCTCAGAGGCGCCGGTGACGCTCAGCCCTTGAAGGCCACCGTCTTGGCGAAGTTGTCATCCGTGGCAACCATCGTCACGGAGTAGTTGTTCACGCCACGAACGTCGGGGATCGTGGTCCGCGCGAAGCCGAACGGCGAAAGCTCCACCTTCTGAATGACCTTGTTTCCACGCTTCACAACTGCGTGGTCGGCAGGGGTCTTCGGAAGCACGACCTGGCGCCGGTACGTGGGCGCCACCGTGTTCTGAAACGACGCGTTTCGATCGGCATTGATGCTGATGCTGATCTTCCGGGCCCCGTTGTGCTTGACCTTTACCGAGAGGTCAGTCGCGCGCTTGATGGCGAACGACGCCGCGAGGGTGGCCTTGTACTGGCGCTGCCCGAGCGATCCCGGAGCGGCCGTTCGTTCGATGACGTACGCGCCCTCCGTGGACTGACTGAAACGGCCGAAGATCCAGTTGCCCGTGGACACCGGCGATCGGGACATCTCCCGGTGCTCAGCCGGAACCCTGGCGCCGCCCCGGTCGCTGGTGAGGTGCAGCTCGTTCACGGTCGTAAACGTGTTCGTGGCGGCGCTGAAAACCCTCCGCTCAACCGTGTCCAACAAGCCCTGCCCAATCAACTTGCTGTCGAGATTCATGTACAGCGAGTAATCGCGTGAGTTGAAAGTGAACCCCTGGCACGACACAACGGAATCGGGGACGATGAAGTAGCCCTCCTGATTCCAGGTATAGGAGTACGTGCTGTCGAGATTCACCGTGCATGCGGGGGCTGCGTCGATGGCGTTCACGACCGTGAAGGGCTGCGCGAGCACGAGGCGGTAGTTGAGACCGGCGCTGGCGATGTAGAAGGAGTTCACGGAGAAGTCGGCGGGGTTCACCGCCGTGAACGTCGAACTGTCCGCTGCATAGCTCCCGACGAGCCGAAGAACCTGCGAGGTCTCCAGTTCATTCGTGACCGGGTTGTAGATCGTGTCAGTGGCCCACCTCAGCGTTGGCCCGGATGCGCCCAGGGCGGTGACGAACATAGGGCTGAAAGCCGGGAAATCCACAACGTTGAAGTTGACGGGAGCTGGGCATGCGATTGCGCTGGCCGGGATATCAGCCTGAAACGCCCCATTCGGACTAGCGGTGTACGAGGGGCTCAACGAGATGACACACGGGTCGGGCTGAAATACCACGGTCGTCTGGGCGCTGGCAAGGCCAGCGCAACCAGCGAGCACGGCGGCGGCGGCGACTGAACGCACGAGAAACTTGCTCATGAGGGGAGCCTTTCGGGAGACAGGGTGAGTTTATGGATGCGGCCGGGGCACCGCCCTCCGCCCCACCCCGGTGCAGTAGAGTTCCCGCCGCTTCGCCGACGTAGCTCAGCTGGTAGAGCACTTCACTCGTAATGAAGGGGTCAGCGGTTCAAATCCGCTCGTCGGCTCTACTCTCTACCCCCCACCCGTATCGCTCTCCCAAGTGGAACACGGGACGAGGGGCTCCTGTCTGACGGGTCGATGCGTCGCCCCCGAACCGATGTATCCGTATCTCCCAAAGAACTAGGAACGCGCCGGGACCGGGCGGACCCCGACCGATCCCGCCGGGACGCGGCTAGCAGCCGGTGCTAGTCACGGAGGTGTTGGGGCAGGTGGTGTTGCCCCATGCCGCGTAGCTGAGGTTCGCCCCGGTGAGGTTCGCCCCGTAGAGGTCCGCGTAGCTGAGGTTCGCGCTGCTGAGGTTCGCGCCTGTGAGGTTCGCGCTCCCGAGGATCGCGCCCGTGAGGTTCGCGCTGACGAGCAACGCGTAGGTGAGGTTCGCGTTGGAGAGCCACGCGCCGCTGAGGTTCGCGCTGATGAGGTCCGCGTAGGTGAGGTTCGCGCTGGTGAGGTTCGCGTCGGTCAAGTTCGCGCTCTTGAGGTTCGCGTAGGAGAGGTTCGCGCTGGTGAGGTTCGCGCTGGTGAAGTTCGCGCTCCGAAGGTCCGCGCCCGAGCAGTTAGGGTTGCACGACGGCGCAGGCTGTGCCTGATTCGCGCCCTTGCCAGCCCGTTCGTACACCATGGCGGCCGGTTCAAAGTGCGCGCCCTTCAGTTTCGCGTCGCCGAAGTCCACTCCACGTAACTTTGCCCCCTCGAAGTGCGCGCCCCGAAGGTCGGCCTCACGGAAGTCGGAGTGGTGAAGTTCCGCACGCTCGAAGTGCGCGCCACGCAGGTCGCGCCCGCGCAGGTCGGCGTGGTGATGCTTGACGCCCTTGCATGACGCACCGCGCTTGATGGTGCAGGTCTTGGAGCCGGTACCGAGGGTTGTGCTGGCATCCTGGGGTTGAGCAGCCAGGCTGGCAGCAGGCGCGGCAATAGTGAGGCCCACTGCCGCAAGGGCGGTAAGGGTGCGGGGGCGCATGGGGAGTCTCCAAGGGTTGGGGCGTGTGGTGTGACCGTAGTCCGATTGAGGGAATCGCCAGCACGGCCGGGTGCAACCTCCGCCTCTGGACCACTACGCGCGCGGCCGCGCCGGCCGGCTACCAGGTGCGGTCGGTTCCTACTCCCCGGGGGCCCCGCACGCGGGGCTAAACCTGTGGAGGCGGTGCGCAGGGACATCGCGTCTGGGGCAGCGGTCTCGTGGCAGGGGATCCGGGCATCGGGTGACCAGCACGGACCACACCCAGAGGGCTACGACCCGGCGCCCGCGTGCTCGTCAGGCACCGATGGACTGCCAGAGCGCACCGGACAGCGGCCCCCTGGCGCTATCCTCGCCGAACCGGATTCGGGCAACGGGGTCGATGGAATGACACTCGCTCGTGTCGGTGACCCCCCGGTGACACCCCAGCCCGCACAGAAGTGCTCTGAGCAGGGGTTACCGACTCACTCGTAGTGACTGGGTCAGGGGTTCAAATCCGCTCGTCGGGTATCCCGAGAGACTCAGGATTCCCGTCTCGTCCCTCGGCGCCAGACGATTCTCTTGGCAGATATTTGGTAGAGCCACCTTCGCTCTAGCGCTTCGAACCGCCTCGATCAGCCGGGTTTCTCTTCGTCGTACTCGACCTTTGTCCGATGGCGGATCACACGCGTTTCGCTCATGACAATCCGCGAATGCGGTTGTTGCGTGCGTCGTGAGTGAGTTCGGCCAGACCGAGGATCTCCAGCAAGGGAGGGAGGTACATACCAAACCTCCCCCGATAGCCCTTTCGGAGTCCGTACCAGCCACCCACCGGATTGTCCGCTGCTCGCCCAAACGCTTCGACGGTGCCAGGCGCCGGCTCCTTCTTCTCATCCGCAGCGCCGAGCGGCACCCAGTCTCCCTGGGCAATGAGCCACGCGTGCAGGTCGTCGACTGCTCGCCACAAGTAGACGAGCTTGGTCGATCCCACCTGGCACACCAGCTC